>JBATTD010000717.1:0-1759 GCA_049670345.1 Ignavibacteriaceae bacterium | reverse complement strand
AACATTGAATAATGCCATTATATTTAATGTAATCCATTATATATAATGGGAACCTCTATCTAATATCTCTCCTCATTTTTTAAAGATATCAGTTTAACTCTAATTAAATCAACATCTTATAGGTTTTCATTATTGCCTGGCATCATTGTTGGCTAAATTAAAACATCCAGACTATTTCAGAGACAACAAATACCGCTATTAATTATCTAAGTTTTGATTTATGAAGAAAAAGCTTGAGCTAATCGTTTTGCTAAATTCACGGAAAAGAAAAGAGTTCTGTCAATCTTTGGATAACCTTAGCAAGAATCTCCAAAATTATTGTTCAAGTCTGATAATTGATGAATCGGGAGATGGTGTTACATTTAACATTTTAGCTCAATGGGAAACAGAGGATCAAATGCGTAAAGCATTAAAGAGTGAGGAATTTTTAATTCTATCCGGGGCAATAAACGCACTTTCTGAAAAAACTATCACTCGACTTGATGGTAAAAAAGTAAGTAATAAATTGTTAAAAATAAAATAGAAAAATCTTTAAGGAAAGAATAAAAACATTGAAAAAAATAAATTTAATATTTACCCTGTTACTTTTCCTGTCATTTACAGTTTTATTATATCCACAGGATAAAGATGACCTTGCAAAGAAAAGTCAAAATCCTGTTTCCAATATGATAAGCTTGCCTTTTCAGAATAACACAAGCTTTAATGTTGGCCCTAATAACAGAACGCAAAATGTTCTTAACATACAACCAGTTTGGCCGTTAAGTCTTTCGCCAAGTTTAAATCTTATTACCAGGACTATCATTCCTGTTATATCTCAACCTATTGGTGAGAGCGATTCAAAATTTGGACTCGGCGATATCAACTTCACAGCATTCTTTACTGCTGCTGATCCGGGAAAAGTTATTTGGGGTTTTGGTCCTACTTTTTTTCTTCCAACTGCGTCTGATGCATTTCTTGGATCTGAAAAGTGGAGTGTTGGACCCGCATTGGTAGTATTAACCATGCCGGGTAAATGGGTAATCGGTTTGCTCGCTAACAACGTATGGTCATTTGCAGGTAAAGAAGAAAGATCAGATGTGAACCAGATGCTTCTTCAATATTTTATTAACTACAATCTTCCTGATGGATGGTATCTTACCAGCGGACCAGTAATTACTGCAAACTGGAAAGCTGCAAGCGGACAGCAATGGGTAGTACCATTTGGTGGAGGTTTTGGTAAAATATTTAAGATTGGCTCACAGCCATTAAACGCACAGGTGCAGGCATTTGCTAATGTTGTTAAACCCGATAACGGAGCTGATTGGTCAATGAGATTACAACTTCAATTTTTATTTCCAAAATAAAAGATGGAACCAAAAAATATGAAAACATTAATAATTATAAAGGAGAATTTATATGAAACATTATCACATCAATAGAATAAGCAGGGATATATTATCAGCACTTTTGTTGCTTGTGCTACCTGTCATAATGACAAGCTGCAAAAGCGATCCTGGCTCGTCATCCGAGCCCGGTCTGAGTCTGGGCATTGCTTCGGTGCCGAACCTGCGTGATCTTGGAGGTTATGCAACAAACGAGAGTTCGACTGTAGTCCGAGGTCTCGTATATCGTTCAAATCAACTTGCTCCGATTAGTCCGGAGGATATGAAGAAGTTTGCCGAACTCGGCATCAAGAATGACTATGACTTACGAACCGAGGCAGAGAGAACACCCTTACCCGACGAGCTTCCTCCCGGTGTGAACAACGTCTGGCTAGACG
>JBATTD010000716.1:0-2627 GCA_049670345.1 Ignavibacteriaceae bacterium | reverse complement strand
AAAGGATATTGCAGGTCTCAAAAAGAAAATTTTAGATTCAGGATTATCGATATCGGAACTGGTTTCAACCGCATGGGCTTCTGCATCAACTTTCCGTGGATCAGATAACCGAGGGGGTGCTAATGGTGCACGTATTCGCTTAGAACCGCAGAAGGATTGGGAAGCTAATCAACCTGCACAATTGGCAAAGGTATTAAAAAGACTTAAAGGCATTCAGAAAGAGTTCAACAGTTCACAGAAAGATGGGAAAAAAGTTTCTATGGCTGATCTCATCGTGCTGGGTGGATGTGCTGCAGTTGAAGCTGCGGCTAAGGCTGCTGGCTACAAAGTTGATGTGCCATTCACTCCGGGACGTATGGACGCATCACAAGTGCAGACTGATGTTGAATCAGTCGCTGTGCTTGAGCCCGAGGCTGATGGTTTCCGCAATTATCAGAAAAAAGCTTATACAGTTGCAGCTGAGGAAATGTTAGTTGATAAAGCGCAGCTCCTTACATTAAGTGCACCAGAGATGACAGTGCTCGTTGGTGGATTGCGTGTTCTGGGTGCCAACGTTGGTCAGTCTAAACACGGTGTGTTTACAAATCAGGTTGGTAAACTAACAAACGACTTCTTTGTCAACCTGCTTGACATGGGCACCATGTGGAAACCAATGTCTGATGCCGGAGATACATTTGAAGGACGCGATCGCAAGACAGGCAAAACCAAGTGGACTGGCACCCAAGTCGATCTCATCTTCGGATCGAACTCCCAGCTCCGAGCCTTGGCAGAAGTCTATGGAAGTGCGGACTCCCAGGAGAAATTTCTCCACGACTTCGTAGCAGCCTGGAACAAGGTGATGAACGCAGATCGCTTTGATCTTGCCTGATCGTAGCTGAGCGGGCAAACTGGAAATCGATCATAAAGGGGTTGAAAAATATGCAAAGATGAACCTTAGAGATTTATTCTAAGCAATAAGTGAAGAAGGTTATAAATAGTAATTTGTATATCATGTAATAATAAAAAAGGAGACTTCGGTCTCCTTTTTTATGGGAAGAATTTAAAGTCTATCTTTTTTGCCAAAATGCAGATTTAACTACATTAGCTTTTATTATCTGTTACAAACAAACCAGCTCATAGAAACCCTAATCACTTCTGGACTTCTATAATCAGGATTTACTTCATAAATTGATGTGTATTGACCATTTGTATTGTATGTAGAAATTCTGCTATAAACATTTTTATCAGTTGGATTTTGTCTGAAATCAAAATTATACCCGGATACTATTCTGTTACATAGATCTACTTTCACTTTACTTAATTGCATCTGATAGTGTAAATCTGCAGAATCAAAATGAAGCATTACTTTAATATCACTCCCACTCATTACAGCTGAAATAAGTTCATCGATATCACCTGAAATTTTACTTCCGTAGGAGTTATTCTCATAAACTAATTCCCAATTAGATATTGGCCCTGGTGCTGTAAAGCTTAAAGCTAGAAATAAAACAAGAAAAAGCATTAAAACGAATGAAGCTTTAAATATTATTTTTCTTCTCATACTTTATTCTCCTTAGAAATTTAATTTAAATAATTATACAAGTTTAATATCTTCCAAAAACGGAAACTTTTGTCTGACTTCATTCACATAATTTTTATCCAGATCAACAAGAATTACCTTTTCTTCATTTTCAACAGAAATTAATTCTTTCCCCATTGGATCAAATACGCTGCTATAACCCACATAATTTAATTTCGGATCCTTCCCTACCCTATTTACACCAATAACGTAACATTGATTTTCAATTGCTCTTGCTTTTAAAAGTGTACGCCAATGTTCAATTCGTGTGTCGGGCCAATTAGCAATGACAATAATGAGACGCACATTTTCTTTAGCATAAAACCTATACAACTCAGGAAACCTGAGATCGTAACAAATGGATAAGCCGATCTTCCATTCATCAATTGCGGCAATAACCGGTTTATCACCACCACTAAAATGTTTATCTTCATCTGAAAATGAAAAGGGATGAATTTTATGATAATGATTTTTTAGTTTTCCGCTCTTCTCAATATGCATAAGAGTATTAAAGTATTTTCCGGATTTTTTTTCAATTATTCCTGCAATTATATCGCATTTAAACTTTTCTGCTAACGAAGCAAAATATGCGAAACTCTCGCCTTCAATCTCTTCAGCATAAGTTTCTGATCGCATTGTGAATCCTGTTAAAGTCATTTCTGGAAATATCAGAAGATCAACATCACTATTCTCTTCTTTAAATAGTAAAGTTATCTTTTCCTTGTTAGCATCTTTATCTTCCCACACAGGATTGTATTGTATTAGTCCGATTTTCATAAAGTTAATATTCCATAATTTATTATCTTAGAAGAACTTAAAATAAATAAATATTCATTGAAATTTGCTTAGTGAAACTAAAAGAAAAAATATCTGTTGGAATACTCGGTGCAACAGGTAGTGTTGGACAAAAGTTTATCGAATTACTATCAAATCATCCATGGTTTGAAATAAAAGAACTTGCAGCTTCCGAATCATCCGCAGGAAAAAAATATAAAGATGCTGTTGATTGGTTCCTTCCTTCACCAATGCCTGAACAAATAGCAGATCTTGAAGTAATAAAATGTGAACC
>JBATTD010000715.1:0-2291 GCA_049670345.1 Ignavibacteriaceae bacterium | reverse complement strand
GCAATTTCTTTAACCTGTGCTTTGCTTACTTTGCCAACTTTAATTCTGTTAGATTCGGCTGAACCTTTTTCAAGTTCCGCTGCTCTTTTTAGAAGAATAGAAGCAGGCGGTGTTTTAGTTATAAATGTAAATGATTTGTCCTTGTAAACAGTTATTACTACAGGAATGATCAAACCGTCTTTATCCTGTGTTTTAGCGTTAAACTGTTTACAGAATTCCATAATGTTTACGCCTTTTTGACCAAGAGCAGGACCCACAGGTGGTGAAGGATTTGCCTTACCAGCAGGTATTTGCAGTTTTATAAATCCATCAATTTTTTTAGCCATAATTTTTACCTGTTATCTAAAAATGTTTATTTTTCTAATTCTGCCTGAACAAAGTCTAACTCAACAGGAGTTTTTCTTCCGAAAATGGAAACCATTACTTTCAATTTCATCTTTTCTTCGTTTACTTCTTCTACCAGGCCACTAAAATTATTGAAAGGTCCATCAATAATTTTCACAAGATCGCCGTTCCTGAAAATAGTTTCCATACGCTCAGTATTTTCATCCTGGTTAAGACGGCCCACAATTCTTTTAACTTCTTCAGCCTGCAAAGGGTTTGGATTATTCTGAGTACCCAAAAAGCCCATAACAGATTGAGTATTGGAGATAAATTCCTTTACCTGATTATCCATCTCAGCTTGAACAAGAATATAACCAGGGAAGAAATTTTTTGTTTTACTTTTCTTCTTGCCATCCTTTACCTCAAAAACTTTTTCAGTTGGAACCAGAATTTCAAGAATCTTTGCTCTTAATTCTTCCCTATCCTCAAGCTCTGCTTCAAGTAATTGTTTTACCTTATTTTCGTGCCCTGAAAAAGTTCTGACCACATACCATTTTTCCGCCATCTCATAAAACCTATTTAAAATATTCCCTTTAACACCTGGTTAATTAACATATCGATAACATAAGTAAACGCAGCAAGAACAAGACAAACAATTATCACCACTTTGGTCGACTCCATTAATTCGGGCTTAGTCGGCCATGTAACTTTTTTCATTTCTTTAACTACATCTTCAAAAAATTTTATTATTTTATCTTTCATAGCTTCCCAAAAAGTTTATTGCTCGCACGTCAGGAGGGAGTCGAACCCCCAACCTGCGGTTTTGGAGACCGCTGCTCTAGCCAATTGAGCTACTGACGTATGAATTCCTATTTCGTTTCCTTATGAATCGTATGTTTACGATCCCAGCGGCAGTATTTTTTAAATTCAACTCTGCTAGGGTGAAGTCTTTTGTTTTTAGTTGTAGTGTAATTTCTTCTTTTACACTCAGTACATTCTAAAGTTATTATATCTCTCATAATTTCTTCTCAAATATTTTTTTTGAGCTGACGACCGGGATTGAACCGGTGACCTCATCCTTACCAAGGATGTGCTCTACCGACTGAGCTACGTCAGCAAGTTTTTTGGTTAGAGCGGGAGACGGGATTCGAACCCGCGACCAACAGCTTGGAAGGCTGTGACTCTAGCCAACTGAGTTACTCCCGCCGGTAATTCTAATTATTATTTAATTAAAAAAGAACAAAAAAATAAGGGAACTACATTACAATTAAATATTTCCCTTACTAACCAATATATAAATCTGAGCTGTGGGCGGCGAGGGATTCGAACCCCCAAAGGCTTCCGCCAACGGATTTACAGTCCGCCCCGGCTCTCCAACTCCGGCGTCCGCCCTAAAATTAAAAAAAGAGCAACAAATATATTTGTATTTATATAAAAAAGCAAATATAGGAATCGCCAATGAATGCTCTATTAGTTATGGAATAATTTATGCACTTTCTAATGCTTCCAGAGTTCTCTGTCCAAACTCCTGTACTGAATTGCTTCGCTGATATGCTGCGGAAGGATTGATTCAGATTGATCTAAATCTGCAATTGTTCTGCTTACTTTTAAAATTCTGTCGTAAGCTCTTGCTGATAATCCCAGTTTTGTCATAGCCATTTTTAGTAACTCCTCTCCTGAAGAGTCTAATCTACAATATTTCCTCACTTCCTTTGAACCCATGTCTCCGTTATTGTAAATATGCGAAATTTCTTTATACCTGCTAATTTGTATGTCTCTTGCGTTAATTACTCTTTCTCTTATTTTTTCTGAAGTTTCACTATTTTCTTTCGCTGATAGATCTTTATATTTTACCGCAGGCACTTCAATATGAATATCAATTCTATCCAGTAAAGGTCCTGATATTTTAGCCATATATCTTTGAATTGAAGGCGGGGCACAGGTACATTCTTTATTCGGATCGGTAT
>JBATTD010000714.1:0-2054 GCA_049670345.1 Ignavibacteriaceae bacterium | reverse complement strand
CAGTAAGGCAGTTCAGATTAAACGAGAAGCTGCAAAGTATAATTCTTGCATCAGTTACTGTTACTGAAGATGAAGTCTTAAGAAAATTTATGGACCAGAATATTTATGTTAACGATGCTGAATACACTTCGATTTCGTTTAATATTTTCCCAGATTCTATTATCCAGGTAACGGATGAAGATTTAAGGACTTATTACGAAGAAAATATTGAAAAGTATAAAGAGAGTTCACAAAGAAAATTGAAATTTGTTCTCTTCGACAATCAACCCTCTAAGAAAGATTCGCAATTAGTATATAAAGACCTCGAATATGTTAAATCAAATTTTGAAGGAGAAGATACAACCAACTTTAAATATTATGTTGAAATTTATTCTTCTCAACCGTATTCAAAAGATACTTTAACGTTCTCATCTTTTAATCCCCAAGCAATTGAATTATTTAAATCTGCTAAGACGGGGGATATTGTAGGACCGGTTACAGCACCCGAAGGGGTTGCGCTTTATAATTTCCTTGGAACGATTACTTCAGACGAAGTGATGGCAAAAGCTTCGCATATTCTTATTAATAAAGAGGGTGATGATGAGAAAAATCTTGCAGAGGCAAACAAGGTTTATAACCAGCTTATTGCTGGTGCAGAATTTGAAAAGCTTGCAACCGAAAAGTCAAGTGATCCCAGCAGCGCAAGCCGTGGCGGAGATCTTGGATGGTTCGGCAAAGGTGTAATGATAAAGGAATTTGAAGATGCTGTGTTCAACGGAAAGATTGGCGAAATACAAAAACCTGTTAAAACTTCGTTCGGCTATCACATCATTAAAGTAACTGATAGATCCAATAAAAAATATATCGTTGAAAAAATTGTTAATACTATAAAACAATCAGCCACCACTCGCGATGAAAGATATAATGCTGCGAATGATCTTTCATATCTGGCAGATAAAAACGGATTTGAAAAAGAATTAGGTTTAATGAATTATAATAATCAGGAATCGGGTTATTTCACCGAAGACTCGAAATCAATACCAGGAATTGGTGTAAACGAAAGATTGGTTAAGTGGAGTTTTGAAAATGGGTTGAACTCGGTTAGCGAAGTTTATAAAGTAGCTCAGGGTTTTCTGGTTGCAAATATTTCTGAAGTGGTAGAAGGCGGAATAAAACCTTTCGATGAAGTTAAGGATCAGCAAAAACCGAATGCAACTATAGTTAAAAAACTGGAAAGAGCAAGATTACTTGCAGAAGAATTACTTTCAAAACTTAACAACGATTTGAGGAAGATAACTGAACTTGACCCCCGTTTTAATGTTAAAAATACTGGAAGATTTAATTCTGAAACTAACATACCGGGTGTTGGTAAAAACAATGCTTTTATTCAATCTGCAATTTATGCGGAACCAAACGTAATTTTGGAACCGGTAAAAGCAGGAACAGGTTACTTTTTAATAAAAGTTATTTCCAAGTCACCGTTTGATTCAACTGCTTATTCGATGCAGAGTTCAACAATAAGAAATAATATTGTACAGCAGAAAAAGAATACGGTTGTTTCGCAGTGGCTGACTGCATTAAAAGAAAAATCAGAAATTGTAGATAACAGGCATTTATTCTATGGATATTAATTTAAAGTAGTTCCTTACTTTTAACCCCCATCTAATTAATTAAAGGGAATTATTTGGGGGTTTGTATTTTTAAAATTATTATGCTATTTACAGAGGTAGATACTTTTTTTGCTTTCTAAAAATGAACAGAAAATCTCTTTTCATATTGCTGCTGTTAATTAACTTTCCAAACTTTTGTCAATATAATGGAAACGATTTTAGTATTGGCGTGTATGGTTTTTACACAACTTCCGCATCAATATTTTTAAATCCAAATGCATCCGATATTGTGCTGAGAAATTCATCGTTTGATGTTGAAGATATTTTTAATCCTGGTATGGATATCAGGTTTCGGGTTAGTGAACCTCTTATTTTAGCGCTGAGTGTTGAATACATGAATATAACTGAAACAGCTCCCAACTTAAACGTTTTTCTTGGTGGATCTATAGTTACTATTGATGTTGA
>JBATTD010000713.1:0-2848 GCA_049670345.1 Ignavibacteriaceae bacterium | reverse complement strand
TAATACAACTATCCATCAATTAAGATTTGAGGATACTCAGCTTGGAGACGGCACTTCTATCACCTTTGAACAATATGGCACTGGATCTCAATGTATGGAATGCCATAGAAGCCGCCGTAATGCTGTTGAATATACATCTACTGTCGATAATGCAAGTTCACACTATGGACCTCACCACGGACCACAGGCTGATATGTTGATAGGTGCCAATGCACCTGACTTCGGTGTACAATTACCAAGTTCACCTCATAGCGTTGCTACTGAAAATGCTTGCGTTGATTGTCATATGGCTGGTGATCTTGCAGATCCTGAAGGTAATATTAATGTTGTCGGTGGCCACTCCTGGAATATGAATGATGCGGAAGGAACCGATCATGTTGAAGCATGCGCTCCCTGCCACGGTAATATTGGTAACTCATTCAAAGATAAGAAATATTATATCAATGGTAATGCTGACCTTGACGGTAACGGAACAGCAGAAGGTCTTCAGATAGAAATTCATGGTATTATGGAACAACTTGCTTTATTATTACCACCAGTAGGAGAGAATGAAGTCTCAATCGAAGGCGATTCAACTAATCTTACACTGGAAATTATGAGAGCAGGATATGCATATATCTGGGTTGAAGAAGACAGAAGTTTTGGTATTCACAATCCAGCTTTCACAGTTAGCTTATTAAAAGCTGCTCTTGCAGATATGGGCGTTACATCAGTTTTTGATTATCCTGAAAACGAAATACCTCAGGAATATCAATTGTCACAGAATTATCCAAATCCGTTCAATCCTTCTACAACGATAGAATATTATTTACCTGAGCAGGCAGATGTTAGCGTAACAATTTACGATGCATTAGGTAATGAACTCGAAGTGCTGTTCAGTGGAAACAATTCTGCCGGAACTCATAGCTTAAACTGGAATGCTTCAAATTATGCATCAGGTATTTATTTTTACAGGTTGAATGCAGGTACGTTCAATCAAGTTAAAAAGATGTTATTACTCAAATAATAATTAAAGGTTTCGTCTTAATGGCGAAAAAGGGGACCTTATAAATTTGTTCAGAGGAGAAGGGCTGTCGGATCGGCAGCCCTTTTTTATTATAAGCGCGATCAAGACATAATTATCATTAGTTGCTATAGTTTGATAGTTAAAGTTAAATCTATTAGTGCTTGAAACTGTTAATTCGAGATGACTCAAATGAATTTATCAATCGTAAATTCCTACTTTTTCCATCCTGTTTTCAATATAGACTTGATAAAAGCCACTTATAAATTTAGATTTCAAACTCACAATACAATTTCCTTGTTTGAAACCGGAATATAAATTAATTATAATTATATTTTTAGTTCTGTTCACAGTAGCTTCTATTTATGGACAGAATCAGTACAATACAGTTGTTGTAACTGATTCTATACCTATTAATTTTGAAAACAATTATAATCTTTCGGGTGTGTCCATAATTCCTTTTACCGAAAAGATAATTTTACGCGATTCATTGTTGCAAAGATTTAATGATTACCAGTTTAATTATTCCACGGCAACTTTTACAATTTCCGATTCACTTCCATATTCTATTTTTGATACTTTGTTTATTACATACCAAACCGTAAAACTCTCGCTTAACAAAGAATATAAACGGAGAAGTTTGGTGGTAAAGTATGATGACAGAATAGGCGATACAATTCGTGTTTCTGAAATTACGAGCGGCGGGCTCAATCCTGAAACAATTTTCGGTCCGGGTATACAAAAGAGCGGAACATTGATAAGAGGATTTACGGTAGGAACAACAAAAGATTTTTCACTTAACAGCGGATTGCGTTTGCAGATCTCAGGAAAACTTTCGGATGACATTGAAATTGTTGCTGCTTTAACCGATGAAAATACGCCCATTCAACCGGAAGGAAATACGGAGCGATTAGAGGAACTTGATAAGGTTTTCATCCAAATAAAACATCCCAATGCAATCGGTACTTTTGGTGATTATCAATTAACAAAACGGGTTGGCGAGTTTGGTGTCATAAGCAGAAAGCTTCAGGGATTGATGGGTGAATTTTTTATGGATGAACACGCTGCATATTTTTCAATTGCAAGTTCACGCGGAAAGTTTAATATTAATGACTTCAGGGGTACAGATGGTGTGCAGGGTCCTTACGCTTTAGCCGGTATTAATGGTGAAAAAAATATCATAGTTATTGCCGGGACTGAACAAGTATTTATCGATGGTATTTTAATGAACCGGGGTGAGAATAACGATTACACGATTGAGTACGCAAATGCTACTATAACCTTTACTCCACAAAGATTAATTACAGCAGCAAGCAGAATAAGTGTTAATTTTGAATATACAGACAGAAAGTTTGCCCGTAACTTTTTTAGCGGCGGAGGTACTACGAAGTTTTTTAATAATAAATTGAATATTCAGTTCCAGTATTTACAGGAAGGTGATGATGAAAATGCCCCGATAGATATCACTCTTTCAGAAGAAGATAAACAAATTATTTCGGAAGCAGGCGATAACAGGTTAAAGGCAACAAAATCTGGTGTATCGTTAGCTCCCGAAGATTCTCTCGGTAACAGGAAAGGTGTTTATGCAGCAGTTGATACGCTTATAAACAATGAAACGATTACTTACTACTTTTATAATCCCGGCGATTCTTCAGCAATTTATAACGTTTCTTTCAGCTTAATTGGCAATGGATTGGGTGATTATATTAGAGAAGCAATTGGTAATTTTAAATTTGTTGGAATCGGTGAGGGAAGTTATCTCCCAATCATCTTCCTGCCAATACCCGAAGAAAATAAATTGGGCAACCTTTCAGTGAGCTACAGCCCTTTTGATAATACTCAAAT
>JBATTD010000712.1:0-2215 GCA_049670345.1 Ignavibacteriaceae bacterium | reverse complement strand
CCACAATCTAAATACTTCACCCAAACAAAAAAGATGATATTACTAAAATAAATTCCAACAACTTAATTCTATATCCCAACCCCTGCTTAATAACTAGGCGGGGGTTTTTTATTCTGCCCCATAATTTTAATTTAATAGTATCATTAAAACTTAGGAGTAAAACCTATGCAACGTGCATCATCAGAAATGAAGGTTTGGTTTGCCCTCATTGGTATTCTAATATGGTTGGGCATATATCTAACTGGGTTTTCAAATGTTCATTGGCTTCTATATGTACCGGCTGTTGCTCTTATTTTTGCGGCTGTTACTGGAATATGTCCGAGTCAACTTTTGGTGTCTAGTTTCTTTCGCTCTAAAAAAACATAGGGCATATAAATCAATTTTATCTCGCACAAAGTTAAGCCCCTGCTTAATAACTAGGCGGGGGTTCTTTATTGAGTGTTATTTTGGGTATATGGGGTAATGCTGTCGTACGGCATGAATATGAAGCCGTGGGCATGAGAATTGGTTGGCAGTTGTTAAATAAAATAACAACACCTATTTTATTAAATATAAGTTATCAATTTTGCAGTTTATCTAACCATTCATAACTTTAAGTAATTTCAAAATTAGTAAGGGTGAAATGATGAATCTTTTTTATATTTTCTTAGTGTGGCTATTAATTCATCAAATCAATTTATTTAGTCAACAGCTTTCATTTGATCATCTTTTCATTCTGGTTGGGGAAAGTGCGCCAAGCGTTAAAATGTTGGTAGATGCCGGCCTCAAAAATGATCCCGATACTCTTCATCATACTGGGCAAGGAACATCAGCTGTATTTTTTAATTTCAACAATTTTTATGTGGAACTTATGTGGATCTCTCATAAAGAAGAAGCAGAGAAACCTGGGAATAAAATAATTGATATGTTCCTCGATCAAAAGAGGGGCGGTTCTCCATTTGGATTTGTAGTTGCCCGTAGTAGTAATGAAACCGATTCTATTCCCTATCTAACGGAATCAATGTACGCAGATTGGTTGCGACCGAATGAAAGCATCAAATTTGCTCTCTCAGATGATATAATGCTTCCATCAATTATTGTAGTTCCAAGATACCTGGATTATGATTCTATCAATGTCAGGTATCCCGAAGCAATTCGTGAATTAATAGATCATCCAATTGGTTCTTTAACTCTAACTTCCATTCGTTTTAGAGGGCCAAGATCGAAACCAGAATCAACAGCAATTATTGAGCTTGTGAGACAGGGGATTGCTGAATTTGTTGAAGATAAGAATCATCTTGTTGAGCTGATATTCAATAATGGTAAATCTGGTAAAAGAATTGACGTAAGACCTAATCTGCCATTGATAATTTATTATTAAATCTAGTTCGGTTGGACATAATTAACGTCGGGTCCTGCACAACAAAATCAAACAAGTTATTATCTGAAGTTTACTATACATAAGATTACTCTTTTCTCAACCCCTGCTTAATAACATAGGCCGGGGGTTTTTTATTAGTTGCTAATTAATAGTAGATGCCAACTATTAACATTTGCTTGTTTATCAACCATACTATTTACAAGTTTGTAAAAGTTAATCTACCCCTTAGGAGAAACGTATAGGATAACGTTACTCTTATTTCCTTCCAGAATGTAGTGCTTCCCCTAAGGCTTAGAGTATAGCATAACCCATTAAAGGGATTAATTGCTGTGCGTCCTGATTCCCCTTAATGAAAATTAATCACATAAAATTTTCCACTTTTTCTAATAGAAAATTTCTTGTTTTTAATTCCTGTTCCTTTTGTTTTTCTTCTTCTGTTTTTTCTCTGTATCCTTTTCGCAGGCGATCAAAATCATCATCAAGATTAAATTCTTTCTTGAACCAGTTTAATACTTCTGCCGGTTTTATTCCCAATGCAAGCGATACAAGTTCAATTGAGCTTCCACCTGCCTTACAGTTATAACAAAAGAATAACTGTTTTTTGTTATTAATCGAAAAACTTGTCCTGCTTTTTGACAGATGCCCGGATGGACACATTCCGACTTTTTCATCTCCTTTTGGCGTCAACCCAATTCCAAGTTTCTTTGCTACTTCTTCTATCGATATTTTCTTTTTCAGGTATTCATAAATATTATCTCCTTCCTTCTGGCTGTAATTGGTGCTCATTATTATTACCTCGGTTTGACGTAGATGTAGAATAAGAGTGAATGATACTCTTTAGGGAGCGGATTGAGT
>JBATTD010000711.1:0-7201 GCA_049670345.1 Ignavibacteriaceae bacterium | reverse complement strand
TTGCTAAACCGATTGCATAATTTCCTCCAAAATGATAAACGCCTCCGAGAAAATCGTGATTAATATCCACAACCCATTTGTTGTGTGAAAAAATTATTTCATCATTTTTAAATTGAACCAGACCGGCAGGATTCCAATATAATGCGGATACATCATTTGCAATTGCAACGAATGCATCTCCTAATGATGAAGCTCTCGCACCAACTCCAATTTTTAGAAACTGTGCTGTTGAAATGCCTGCACGCTGACCACCGAGAGTAGGAAATAGCTGAGCATTTACATCAACAAACCCATAACATAAAATCAATATTATTAGAAATTTTTTCATCTACTATTACTTATTTTTTTTCGATGTGTCAGGGAACTCGCATGATAATCATCTTCACGGGTGTAAATATTTTTATATATTCTTTTCATATCAGAAATTAAATGTGACTCCAAAAAGTATATTTCTTCGTGTTAAATATCTTGCAGGATCATTAGGGAAAGGACTGATTGGTGCCTGCAAATCAGGGTAACGAGGATCGTTCCAACTGCTCGGTACATCATCACCAGATTCATAAGCCCTGCCCGTTACGGGATTAATGATCGTAGAATTTTGCTTGTCTAATAGATTGTGAACTTCAATGAAGAACGATACGGTTGTTTTACCAAGACGGAAGAATTTTTCAAAATTTAAATCAATGTAAAACCAATTATCGGCAATATTTCCGTACCGTTCATCCCTGACGGCTTCATATTCTTTTCTTCCCTGCTCATCAACGGCACCTGTAAATTCTGCGGGTGTATATCTTCTGCCTGACTGGAAGAAAGCTCTAAAGTATAAACTCCAATCATCAAGTATTCCTTCACCCATACCAAAGGTTCCCTGCTCAATATAAAAGTTTGCAGAGATCGTTGCAGTCAGGGGTCTGTCCCACGAGAGGAATTGTTCGGTTACCGGTTCGATAAGGTCTCCTCTTAATACAAGAACTCCCTCATCCGCAGAAGAACTTTTACCTGTAACTATTGAATACGCAAAACTTGCCATTCCGTTAAACCACTTCCCTATCCTTTTCTTATACTCAATTTCCAATCCTCTTGAACGTGCATAGTCGCTATTAACGTAGGTGATAAATCTTGTCCCTGATAGTCTTGCAGTAGTTATTAAAGCTGTTCGGGTGCTTACATAATCAAAAATATCTTTGTAATAAGCTGTAATTGTGAGAACATCATTTTGTGTAAACTGTGTTTTCAGTCCAAGTTCGTAAGCAACTGTTGTTTCGGGGTCTAAGTTGGGATTACCAAACCGTTGAAAAGATGATTGTGCATTTAAAGGATTAAGCTTAGCGTAAACAAACTGCGGATTTGGCCATCTACTGAAGTGACCGTAAGAAAAGAATAATGTTTGATTATCAGACACAGGATGTGAAATACCGAGCCGCGGACTTAAACGTGCTTTATATCTTCTACCATTAAACCATGCAAAGGTATCGTTCTGATAGTCTTCCCTTATTTCATCGGGTATGGTTATAGCCTCGGGGTTTTTGACTGCATCATCAACAAATTTTCCCGGGAACCAATAATCTAATCTCAATCCAAAATTCAGAATCATTCCACCGAAGTTTATATTATCCTGAGCATAAAACGAACCCATTGCAGGATTAACTGTATACACGTCATTATTCAAACCTAATTCTCCAATCCACGGTCTGAAGATATCGAGCATTTGTAATTCCTGGAATCTTAAATTGAAACCTGCTTTGAACTTATTTTTTTCATCGAAGAAACTTGTTAAATCACCCTTAACGGAAAACTCTTCCAAATAGTGATCTCTAAACGTGAATTGATTACCTACATCCCAGAAACCATCCCCTTGGATCACACCAACAGTATCACGCTCTTCATTAAAATACTCAATTGGAAAATTCACGAAATCCAATGGTTCGGTATAATGTGTCCAATCAAAACCATTTGCATCTGCCCTTAGGTTTGTGTAAAAGTAATTTAACTTAACTTCGTAAAATGTACTTGGATTAAGAGTATGTGTAAGGTTAAGGTTATGAAAAAGATTGTTATGTGTAAATGTATTTGCGTTATCGAGTATATTCTGAAATTCATACTGATATCCGGGTGAAGGTTCTATATATTCCAGGTTCGATTGTAACGATTGAGAGTTTTGATTGATGTTGACCGACTGATTAAATGAATAGCCAAACTTTAATGTTGGAGAATATCTGTACGTAAATTTCAGTAACCAGAACCAGTTATTCTCCGCGCGTGGTGCAAAATCAGTTCCATTAAATGTTGATGAAACAAGCTGATCTGCAGTTGGTTTATAGTAGCCCTGAGTTATTCCATCTGTAAGACCTGTATAAAAACTTGTGAAAAATGATATATTACCAGGAATATCCAAACCAATTGCAGGTAAGATAAAAGAAGTAATTGGTTCTGGTCCGCTTAAGGTGAGTTCTAAAATATCTGTATTAAAAACGTTGTAGGAATCTAAATTTCCAAAATTATCCCGCTTATAACTAACAGAACCACTGAAATTATCTTTACCTTCTCTTGTTGTAACATTTATAACACCCGATGTTGCCTGTCCGTATTCAGCATTATAACCTCCCGTAATAACTTCAACTTGTTCAATTGCGTTTGCACTAAGCTGCAAACCGAATCCTGTTCCAGCTAAAGGATCTTGAACCGAAACACCGTCAATTAAATACGCGTTTTCATACGATCTGCCACCCCTTATATGTATTTCACGATCAGCTTCTACAACACCTGTTTGCCGCGAAACAATACCCTGAATATTTTCCACAATAGTAATTTCAATATCTTCCCTTGTAACCGTTCGTTTACTTTGAGTTTCTTCCACATCCATTAATGGTTTCTCACCAATCACTACCACTTCCTGGTCCAGAGTTAAAACGGTTTCTACAAGATTAACATCAATCTGTTTGGTTTTGTTCGGTTCAATTTCTATCCCGGTATATTCAACCGATGTGTATCCGATGAGAGAAATTCTAACATTATAATTACCAACCGTTATTCCATTAATTCTGTACTTACCGTTAATATCAGTTGCAGCGCCGTAATAAGTTCCCTTAAGAATTATATTAACACCAGGAAGTTTTTCACCCGTTTTTGAATCAACAACAACACCTTCAATGTTTCCTGTTTGTTGTGCAAAAAGAGAACCGATGCAAAATATTAATGCTATGACAATTATTATCTTTCTCATGGTGATAACCCAAAATCATCGAAGTAAATCTTCTCTAATAATAGTTTAACATTACCCTCACCGCCATTACATTTATCCAGAGGTAAAGCAATGAAAAACTCTGTTAGTGCTGTGTTTGTAAATCCGGTAAAACCGTTTAATTCTCCATTCGGATAATAGTAAATTGGATTTGCGACAAGAGGGTTAAGATAGAATGACTTAACCCTGAAAATACTCAAGGTAGTTTCCAGATTAGGATATGTAGGATCAGTAGTATCCGAAGCTATTTCAGTTCCAGGTAGTAATGATAGACGTGTATCAATACTATCAGGTATGATAGGAATAAAACTTGAGATTACGACAGGGTCGACAGATTGCGGGAACTGCATAGAGAATGCTACCTTACCACCCTGTGTTAAATACCTTTGTGTTGAAAAACTTGCAAGATCAATCGATGGATTATTATCCGTGTACCAGAAAAGAAAATCGAACAGTTTTATTGTTTCCAAAAATGTTACGTTAAGAAACGGTGGTTCCTGTGTGTGGATATCGTAAACATCATAGCTGCCTGTTAATCCTAAGCTATCGAACATTGCAGCATAAAATGCAGCTGCGTTATCGTTTGTAGCATAATCATCAATAATTAATAAATTACCGGCAGGTTTTTTAACATACCACGATTCACCTGAATCCGGTAACGCTATATACGGTGATTTTGCACCGGAAATATCAACTGCCTGAACATAAAACTTATTATCTGAATCAAGCACCAGACCGGGCAACGGTTCAGGATGAATGTTGCCTTCCTGCGCCTCTATTAAAATTTCCATAAGAGGGGTTGATGTTGAAAAATCATCTGTACGAAGAGTTACAGTGCGCACTGCGCCATCCAGTGCAATAATGTTTGAAGGAATTGTTGTATCATTCATTGCAATGTTTATTGAAACAATTGACTCTTCACCATCTATATCTTCCGCAATCCAACTGAAAGACATTACAGGAAACGATGTATCAGGTAAAAAGCTTAGTTCGTTCCATTCAATAGTTGGTGCAGAATTTCTTAAAGGGAAATCAAATTCAGCAGGTGTTGGATCAATCAAACCGATATCATAAAAGAATTCACCTTCATCATATACCCCATTATCATTTTCATCTACAAATGGTTCTGGTCCAAAATCAATTCCATTCTGGAAAACCCTATCATCATAATCAGTGTTGCCCCCGTTATCTACCGCTGAAACATGAAAAGTAAAAGTAGTATCGTTTGCACCAATTTGCAGTGCGAATAGACTATCGTTTGAAGGAGTGAACTCCCATACGATATTATCCCACGAAAAATAATAGCCGACGATCAATCCATCAGGGTCATCACCCCACCAATGAACTGTTAATCTGCTTTGCTGCGGTAGGATAGTGCTATCCGGGTAGAGGAATAATCCAGTATTAGGAGGCTGGTTTCCAATTGGATTGTTAACACCTTCTTCAGTGCAGGATATAATTCCAATCACTGCAACTATTACAAAAGAAAATAGTAAAAATTTAATCATCCGCTATAAGCATTATTTTTTAAGATTGTCATTCTAATTCCGCCCAGATTGTTTCTGGAAAGTGTGGCGAGAGAAGAATCATTTTTTACTCTCAATTCATATAAAACTCTTCAGCCCGCCTGCGTGATACAAGCGAGCTTAGAGTGAACTTGCTAATAAACAAAAAATTATTTCATCAATATCATCTTCTTAACCTGAGCAAAATCATTTACCCTGAAACTATAGAAGTAAATTCCCGAAGGCAGCTCACTTGCACTAAATACTACACTATGAGTGCCTGCAGATTGTGGTATATTATCAAATACAGTTTTTACTTCCTGTCCAAGCAGATTGTAAATTCTAAATGTCACATCGCCTGCTTCAGGTAGAGAATATTGTATAGTTGTAGATGGATTAAACGGATTAGGATAATTCTGAGAGAGAGAATATTCAGCAGGAATTTCTTCGCCTTCAGTTACATCCGTTGTAAACCCGATAAAATCGTCATCGTTTCTGGGAACGAGTTTATAATCTCCAAATGAGTAATACATAACACCCGATAAAGCATCAAAAGTTGAGCCTGTCATTACATAATAAGTCCTGAGTGGATCTGAAAGATTGTGGTAACTATGATTTCCATCTTCCAACTCAACGCGGGTATCACCTGAGCCGTCATCAACATACATTTCGCCAAAGTTGCTCGGTGGTCCGTCGGCATTCTCATCAGTTACAGTTATTGTATTGTATCTTACAAGTACACTTTCCCATTGTTCCTTTTCCACTTCACCATTTCCTCCCTCTCCAATATCTCCGGTTACAAGATCCTTAAATGCAGGAACAGTATTGCCGGTTGAGTTAATAACAAGTTGAGTTATGCTGTCAATCCTTGTAACGTTAAATGTCGGTGTAGCCGAGTCATCCCAAATGTAACCTGTTAATGTAACATTATCACCTTTTTGCAATGCTGAAACATCATCACCAAGCAGACCTCTTGTTCCAATACGTATTCCGCTCCAAGGACCTTCGCCATTCTGCATCATTATCTGGAATGCAGTCACTCCGGTTCCGGGGAAATCAGAGGTATCTGCAGTTACTGTCCCGGTTAATGTTGCATAATAATGATTATACCCGCTAACATCGGTCCCGAATGGATTATATTGAACATCCTGGATTGTAACATTTCTATTTAATACAAGATAGAAAAACTCAGCGTTATTGGGATTGGAAGGTATAGTAGATTCATTTCCCTCATTATCAATTGACCAGATATAATATTGAACCAAAGAAGAATCACTGGTAACTCCCGGTATAGTTGCAGTGAATTTCGTTGTATCAACAACATCCTGCATCATCAAAACTTCCATAAAAGAACCGTCATCAACTTTGTAAAAAACTTTTGCTGAATCTACTGATCCATCGAAATCAAATATTGTAGATGAAATTTCTACCGCCTGGGCACTGAATACTTCGTTTGCATCTCTTCTAATATCCGAAATTGCAGGTGCAGAGGCACCAACTAATATATCACCCGGATATGCAGGAGCAATGCGAATTCCAAGATCACTATGCGTTTGAATGAATCCACGAATGTAGGTAATATTCGAGCCATCAATAGGAGGTTCGTAATCAGTTAATCCGATTAACCTGTGTGGTCTTAAAGTAAAGTAAGCAGACTGATCATACATTAAGATGGAATTTCCCTGTCCGTCATTAAGTCTGAAAGTTCCATCACTTATGCTTCGATCACTCGAAATGGAGTTTCTAATTATCACATATTGTCCCTCGTACTTCTCCGCCAATACATTCGCAGTACCTTGATTATCAAGTTCGCTAATATCAAGCTCTATTGGTGCAGGTCTTTGACCTAAGGTAGTTATTATGTTAACAGGCGTTACAGGATTCAGGAGCAATGCTACCTCGGTAGTTGTAAAGTACTCCTCAATTACAACTGTAAATTCTACTACTTGTGCCGTATCAACGAGATCAAAAAATGTATTTTGATTCACTCCGGTAGTATCATGCTGAATAACTAAAACACCATCAAAAGACTCATATTGTTGACCATCTGGATCTACAATGAAAGTCATCCATCTTGTGAAAGTGTTCCAAGCATTTCTTCTATCTGTTTGAGGATCGACAATAGGTCGGGCCATCACTACACCCCGCACTCTTACAGTATCACCATCTAGAGGAGATGGTTGATCACCATCATTAATTAATACTGAATCCGGTATGTATTGAATATCCTCAATAGTAACGAGAGGATAAGTTTGTGCAAATAGCATCCCGCCAAATGCAAGAAAAAATAAAATCGTTAAAAGTTTTTTCATCACTAACTCCTTAAGTTATTTAATTATTAAAAATTTTCCTGTTTTAATATCCCCATTTTTCTTGTTTTCAACAGCAAACAAGTACATTCCGGTTGCAATTGCCTGGTCGCCATCGGTTATTAAATCCCAGGCATGTTCTCCTC
>JBATTD010000710.1:0-2204 GCA_049670345.1 Ignavibacteriaceae bacterium | reverse complement strand
ATCAAGAGTGGTAAAGGAAGAGAATACTTAGACACAAACGACCTAAAATATAAAGTTCTGTATTTTTTATTGCTCTTAGATGAAGGTTGCAACCCGCCTCAGGCGGGCGAATCCGACCAGCGCCTCTTAATAATCTTCTTTTTCTACTTTATTAGAATCAATATTATTGAAATACTCTAAAATAGTTGTAATAACAGGTATTCTGAATTCATCTTTTTCAATCAACAATTCGTGATACGCATCAGCTATCGTAAAACACTTTACATCCTTATTTAACTCCCTCAAACCATAAAAATATTTTCTCTGTGCTTTGGAACTAACTACATCTTCATTACCTGCCAGTATCAATAATATGGGAATTTCAATTCTTTGTAATTCTTTAAATATTTTCTTAAAAGTTATACAAGATTGATAAATCCACTGATAACTAGGACCCCCTATTTTGGTAGAAGGGTTATTTTCATACATATTTATCATAGCTTCATATCGTAATTCACTGTGAGTTAAATTATTACTTGAAAAACTTTTCTCCTCATTATCATAATTCTTTTTACCAAATGGATATCTAGGTTCATCTCCAGTTAATAATCTTATCAATTCACATGCAGGAAATCTTAATCCAAACATAGGCGAAGAAAACGCAGCAGAATCAAAATCATTAGGATATTTTTCAATATATCTTGTTCCAATGGTCGCACCCATTGAGTGAGCCAGTAGAAATATCTTTTTATGGCCGTTGATTTTTACGAACTTGTCGTAATAGTTTTTTAAATCAGAAACATAATACTCAAAGTCATCAATATGACCCATTTGATTATCAGTATTATTAATCCTTTCAGAAAAACCTTGTCCACGGTGATCGAGTATGTAAACCGAATATCCAGTTCTATAAAGGTCATAGATTAGTTCTTTGTACTTTATTACAGATTCTCTTCTGCCATTAGAAATTACTATCGCCCCTTTCTCATTATCTACACTATTCTGTAAAAAAAATTTATAATAAATACTTATCCCCTTCTCCCCATTAAAAAAACCATCAGAACCAAGTTTAAAAAAGTCATCAATTAGTGCAATGTTCTCAGTAGTTGAAATTTGATTTTGGGTTGTAAGATTATAATTGTTTGGTCTCTCTTTTAACTCGAGGATTTCATTGAAGGAATTGGTGGCACTAAGCATAGCAAATATGGCTAAAGATATTTTTGAATAGAAATTCGTTTATTGACGTTTCTTGATACAAGATAATATAGTAATTGTTCATTTTTAGTAAAACTCACTATTATAATAATACTAAACTTTTTCTCAAATATTGTTTTTAAATTAGGTAACATTTTTTCTGATTAAAAAGAATAATCTTTTTAGTAATATTACAGTGACTATTTTTTTGATATTCTTAGAATTTAATACTGCCCTTATAGGTATTAATTACACAAACCCAAAAACTGTGACTGTTTCAAATTTGATATTTTTTGTATTGTGGAATTATTAATTATTTTCATAAAGTATATCGAACAATTAGAGAATTTATTTATGATAAATAAATATTCAGGATGAAAAGAAATGAAACAAAGTAAAAATATTTTATTAGTTATACTAACAACAGCTTTGCTAATTAGCATCACTTATATATTTACTCGTGATGATGAGAACATTACTTTTACACAGGATGAAACTAACAATAATATAGAGCCTGCTTTTATCCAAGACATCGATAAAACGACAGATGATATTGCCCGCTCCAGAAGAAACATTATTACACAAACAGTAGAAAAAGTTAGTCCCGCTGTAGTAGGAATTAATGTAATAGAAATACAACAATACCGCGATCCATTAGGTTCTTTTTTTGATGATCCTTTTTTCAGGCAATTCTTTGGTGATAGAAGATCGGGTACCCGTGAAGTAAAAGAACTCGGTTCGGGTTATATTATATCGCCTGAAGGATACATTGTTACAAACGATCACGTTGCCGGAAATGCTTCACGAATAACCGTTACTCTTACTGATGGAATAAGTTATGATGCTAAATTGATTGGTTCGGATCCTGTCTCTGATATTGCTCTTCTTAAAATTGATGGTGAAAATTTTCCTTACGTTGAACCAGGCAATTCAGATGAAATAATTATTGGCGAGTGGGCAATTGCATTAGGCAATCCTTTTGGTTTGTTTTAGGTAAATGATAAACCAACAGTTACAGTAGGAGTTATAAG
>JBATTD010000709.1:0-2310 GCA_049670345.1 Ignavibacteriaceae bacterium | reverse complement strand
TTAGGTTATTATAATTTTTTGTTTTGTCGCCGAGATATTCCGGATTATTAGGATTGTAATATGGTCTTCCTGTAGCAAAAGTATAGGTTAAACCAAAACTGGTAGTTATAGCAGGCACCCAGCGTTTTATTACAGCGGAAAAAGTATGCGGTGTTGCAAAAGACGGAGTTGCCAGCCCGGGAAAATTTATAAAATCGCGTTTTGTATCGAGATAAGAATAGGAAAGCCAGCAATCGGTCATATCAAAAGTTTCCCTGTCCCTCCAGAAAATATCAACACCTTTGGCATATCCGCTTCCATCATTACTAAAAGGAACCTCGGGCTGAATGAAGGGATCGGTAAATAAATTACCCTTAACAAGGTTTTCATAATCTTTATAATAAAGTTCTATTCTAAAGGTTCTGTTGTCATCTATATATTGATAATTGAAGATGTAATGAGAAGCATTTTCATAATCAAAATCAGCTGTCTGTATCAGGAAATCCTTAAAGGGAGTTTGATAATATTTTCCGTATGCAAAGTTAAGCTGGTCGAAAGTTCCAAGCCGGTATGCTAACGAAACGCGGGGCGCTAAATTGTATTTGCCAAGCACTTTGGAATGTTCTCCCCGCAAACCAACTCTTGCTGCGAGATCATTAGTAAAAAAGATATCGGCTTCTAAAAATCCTGCAAGATAAACTTCATCAAGCCGTGCACTCAATTCATTAAATTTATTTTTGTAAATCATATTCTGAACATCACCGCCGAAAGTGATAAATGAACTATTCAATACCTGTTTGGTTACCGCGATTCTGCCCTGGTTTAGTATCTCTTCCTGGTTAACCTTGTCCGTGTTTAGGTCGTACTTATCTTTATCAAGACTGAATGATGCGCCTGCGAATAAAGTCCAGTCCTGACCAAGTATTTCCCTGAAACTTAGATTTGAATAGTAGTTATCAGCTCTAAGTCCAAAGTAATTTTTTGTGGAAAGGTCATCAAGATTTTCCATAAACAGGGAAAGATCCGAATAGCTGAAAGAAGCGAACGCTTTCAGCATTCCTGTTTTAGATGTTTTAAGTCTGTAGTTCATCGATCCTTCCAAACCGATGGGCGGTGTATCCCACTCCTGTCTTTGTTCAACCATATTAAAATACGGTGCGAGATTATAGTATCCGCCCTCAAACGCAAGAGATGAATTTTCCCATCGTTGAGTGTGAGCACCGCCGATTCCCAATATCATTATATTAATTGCAGTAAGCGTTTGTTCTGCAATATCCTGCGAGTTAAGTATAAGCGCGGAAGAAAGTGCCTGCCCGTATTTTGCCGAATATCCACCCGTGCTGAACATAATTCCTTTAAATAAAAATGGTGAGAACCTTCCGCGGGAGGGAATATCCGGAACACTCGAATAAAAAGGTTTTTGAACAACCATTTCATCTATAATAGTTACTGTTTCAGCAGCCGAGCCTCCGCGAACAAAGAGCCCTTCAGTTTCGCCTATCTGTTGTGTGCCTGGTAAAGTTTCCAGTGCGCTGTAAATATCTGCATCCGAGCCGGTGGTTACTATATCCAGTGGTCTTAATATTACAGCTTTGTTTTCATCGCTTGCCTCAAAAGAACCTGCAGAGATTAAAACCGCACCAAGTTCCTTCGCATCCTCCTCCAGTATAATTTCGATATTAATATCGCTTCCTGTCAGCAAGATACTTTCCTCTTTAGTTTTGTAGCCAATAAAACTTACAACAAGAATTACGCTCCCTTCTTCTTCCGTGGTAAATGAGAATGAACCGTCTGCTTTAGAGGAAGCGCCATCGTAAGAATCTTTTATAAAAACATTAGCCCCGGGCAATGGCTGATTCCCGGAATCAACTACTCTTCCGGAAATTTTTGTCTGACTAAAAAGTAATGCGGGCATCAAAGAACAAATGAGAGCAGTAAAGAATAGTTTCATCGGCAAAGTAATAAGTAAAAGTAAAATTATACAAAAATCATTGTTGTAAAATTGATAAATCAAAAATGAAAACGCAAAAGAATTAATTTGTCTCCCGGGCAATTTTAAAATAGAGGTGTTGAAAAAGAAAAAAAACGAGAAACAAGCAGTAAGATTCCCTGGCTCACCGGGGATGAAAAAGCAAATATTTATACGATAGTATCTTATAGGTGCTGAGATCCCGAAATAAACCTGTCTGCCGAAAGGCAAGTTCGGGATGACAGCTGTTAATCACACCATAACACTTTTCCACCTACCTTTTTTAAATAAAAAGTAACCAACAATTGTAAAAATTGTTTCGGAAATAACTATGGTCCAGTAAACTCCGGCGGCTCCAATGG
>JBATTD010000708.1:0-2188 GCA_049670345.1 Ignavibacteriaceae bacterium | reverse complement strand
AAATATTCTATTAGTGCAGGAAGGAAAATACACGACTTGCTGTTCAAGATTGTTCGAAGTTAAAGATATTTTATTCTGCGCCTTTGGAATGAAGTGATGCCATAGAGGTATTTTCTTTAAGCTAATTTCAGATAAGAGATTACTTGCCACCTCCAATAAACTTTCGCCAAATAATGTTCTTATGGAATCAGTTATTTTTAATATACCACGAATAGTTTTTATGCTAATCCCAAAATTATTTGCAAAGAAAGAGGCTAAATAAGAAGAAGCTTTATAGTGGTACAAAGACCTATAATCCTTAACCAAATCTCCCACATTAATATCTACAGGACAGCTAACCGCACATAATCCATCAACAGCACACGTTGATTCAAAATTATAATTCATTTGTTTTGATACGTAAGCACGTTTTCCTATAAACTTAAATGGTTTGTTTTCACTTGCTAATTTTCTAATAATAACAATTCTTTGTCTCGGTGTTAGAGTTAAATCCTTGGATGGACAGGTAGATTCACAAAACCCGCACTCAGTGCACTTATCTATTTTATCATATGCAATGGGGAAAGATTTTATATTCTTTAAGTGGATAGCATTATCGGAATTAATGATGACACCTGGATTCATAATATTATCAGGATTGAAAACCTCTTTTATTTCTTTCATGATATCATATAATTCTTCTCCCCATTCATACTTAACAAACGGAGCCATGTTTCTTCCGGTTCCATGTTCTGCCTTGAGCGAACCATCGTATTTTTCAACAACAAGTTTTGCAATTTCTTTCATAAAACTATCATATGCTGATATTTCATTCTGAGTATCGAGTTTTGGAGTAATGACGAAATGAATATTCCCGGATAGAGCGTGGCCCCAAATAAAAGAATCTTTATAAGAATATTTTGTTAAAAGTTTCTTCAAATCGAAAATTGCATCTGCCAATTCACCGGTATGAAAGTTTAAATCTTCAATAATTACTGTTGTCCCTGGTTCTCTGTTTTTGCATACAGTTGGAAACAAGCCCTTTCTAACATTCCAGAATAAAAATCTTTCCTTCTGATCAGTTGTAAACTTTATCTCTTCTGTCAATTGCATTCCATTCAGTTTCTCTTTAATTAATCCAACAGAAGAACTAAGTTCTGCTTCGCTATTAGCAGAAGTTTCAATCAAAAGTGCTGAGGCTTCATTATCAAGAACCGATATCTGTTTAGGAATTCCAGGTATTCCTTCAACGGTTCTTAATGATGATCTATCCATCAACTCAGCTGCATCTACAGGAAGTTTTTCCAGCAAAGGAATCATAGAACAGGCAGAAGCTATATCTTTTAAAAACAGAAGTGCAGTGGCTTTGTAAGGCAAGTCAGGAACTGTTCGTAACGACATTTTGGATATAAAACCAAGTGTCCCTTCGGAACCGATCATCAGGTGAGTTATAATGTCTATTGGATCATCAAAATCAAGTAAGGAGTTCAGTCCATAACCACAAGTATTTTTTATATTGTACTTATTTTCAATTCTTTTCTTCAGAGCTATATTTGTTTTTACTTTTTTTGATAGCGATGTTATTTTGTCCAGTAATTCTTTATTATTTTCTCTAAAATTAGTTTTGCTTTCTTCATTCGTAGAATCAAGTACAGATCCATCGGAAAAGATTATCTTCATCCCCTCAAGTGTATTATAAATATTATTTGCAGTACCACTTGTCATCCCGCTTGCATTATTCGCCGCTATGCCGCCCATCTTTGCAGCATTTATTGATGCAGGATCGGGTCCCAACTTCCTGTTAAATCTCGATAGTAGATTGTTAACTCTTTCGCCGATAATTCCCGGTTGTACATTTACTATGTATCCTTCATCTTTAATCTCAATGTTATCCCAGTTTTTACCGAGCATAACTAATACTGAATCTGAAATTGATTGTCCGGATAAACTTGTTCCCGCTGCCCGAAAAGTGAATGGAATATTATAGGATTTACACGAGCTTATTACATGAGTGACTTCTTCCTCACTTTCTACCTTTACAACAATTTTTGGTACTAAGCGGTAAAAGCCGGCATCGGTTCCTAATGCGTAAGTTTGAAACTCATCTGTTAATATCTGTTCTTCGGGAATGTTAATCAGAAATTCATTCAATAGTTTTTTGTAGGCAGCTGTTAGCATAGTTATTAACGTTCTAGTCCAAATCTAATAG
>JBATTD010000707.1:0-2605 GCA_049670345.1 Ignavibacteriaceae bacterium | reverse complement strand
CCCCAGAACATTCTCACTCCTTCTGACATATCATATGAATTGTGCAAGTAGAGTGAGAGAATAATACCGTCATCTGAATCATCTTTAATCAGAAGTTCAGGGAATGTGATATGAAGCCGCATTCTGTTATCCCGTACAAAGGAATGATGCTGATCTATCTCATATCTCTGATCAGTTCTTTCCAGCTGTGCCATAAGCTGATCAATCAATTCCTTGTTGGGAACAAGTTTGTAGTTCTTGTTTACAATGCTGATTAGGGAATTATTATCTTTCCTAACAACAGCTTTGTACTGCCCAGCCAGCTTCTCTGATGACTTGTAGATGTAAGTGTTTGTTTGCCAATCGAAGAACTTGCTTTGAGAGGTATAGTATACTTCTCTTTCTTCAACTGGAAAGCAGAAATCTTGTATATTCATTTTAGTTTTTCCTTTCCATCATTTAATGATTTTTGTTTTGTGATTACGATTTGGTCTGATAAGTAGTCTACCTTGATGCTATCTCCTATATTGAGTCCGAACTGTTGCAGGTACTTACCTGATAACCTGATCATAGGAACTTTATAGTGGGGATAGCAAAGGTAGTAGACCTTTCTTAGAGCTTTCATAGTTACCTCCAGTTTTATTTACCCTCCTTTATCGCCAGAACAAGCACTGTTTAAAGAGAGAATAGGCAACCTTTATTTGTTTAGAATGCTAAGAGAAAAGGTACGGGGGAGGTCTTTTATTTAAAAGAAGGTACCGGTACAAGAATAGGCTGGTACATTTTGGATAAAATTTTTGGAAAATTAATACGAGGTTATCAGAGAAAATCAATTAAGGAGTATTTTATTAAGAGGTATAATTTGGGTGAGGGGGATTTTGAGATTAATTGACTATTGTGGTTAACGGCCGTGTGTAAGGTGCGTATTTATTTGCGCTTTACATCATGTTATGCACAGTTTTCTTTTTATTTTTTGTTCGAGTCACTTGCGACATAATCGATACCACTGCTCATTTGCCTTTAGAATTTTATAGATTACTTCTTGCTCAGCAGCAGCGGACTCCACATGAGTTATTTCCCATTCGGGGAAGCACATTGCAATTTCTTCCTTACTTGCACCACCGGGAAGAGGACCTCTCCATTTTGGGTCCCATACAAGCAATAGTATAGTTGCATCATCAGCGGCAACATTATTTACTGCCCTTCCCATTGCTACTCGTTGAGAGCTTGTGAGTCCATGGAAAGTTCCGGTGTCCAATATAAACTTGTATCCTATTCCGGTTTCAGGAGATTTTAGCTCAGTAACATCATCTTTGACAAGCCTCACCTCAACTCCTTCCTCTTTAATTCGGTCTCGAGCACGCTGAAGTGCTTTGTCAACAATATCAACACTCGTAACCTGCCACCCTCTTTTTGCCAAATTAATCCCCCAAACACCGCTTCCACAACCAATGTCAAGAACTGGCCCATAAGGTGCTTCTTTTCCTACTTCTTCGCGTTCAAACATTTCGGTTATTTTCTCTACAAAAGGGGGATGACGTTCAGCATCTTCCCAAGGGTGAAAACCAATAGAGTATGCAAACTTGTAATTCATGGTTAAGCCGGTTTGGTTAAAATAATATTATTAAAATACTAACTGTTTTTTTTAATTGGGCATAACGGTTAGTGTATGATGCGTTTTAATGCATTATACACGTTGTTAGCTATTGTTGTTTTAAATAGTCATTCACATTAACTAATTTGTACTCCGGTGATGCATCAAATAAAATATTCAATATGTTCATATGACCAGCTCCGAAAAGAACGAATATTTTATCGTTCTGTTTTGCATTAATTTTCTGAATATTTCGAATGATTCTTAAATTCCTATTAAACCAATTACCAGTTTGAAAATCTACACCAAAAAACTCATTGTCGTCTGTCTCATATTTAAAGACGCCAATTAAACAATCTCCCAAGTCTTTTTTTAAATTTTCCTCCATGTTCATCTCTCGTAATTCTTCCAGGATGCCTTTGGTTTTAAAAACAGATTCCCTTTTAAATTCTATTAAACTATCAGGATGGTGATAAAAATAATCAAGAAACTTTTGATTGTCTAAACCTTTACTCTTATATATAACTTCACCAACATCTTCCGGCAGTTCACCCCAATCATTTACACAATAGAGTTTCTTCAGACCTAATTGTTTTGCTAATCGAAATCCAATTTGTTCATGCTCATTTCTACTTAACTGATAATTTCCATTGAGATATTCATTATACAATGAGTCAACTTTTGATTGTTTATTGGGATCGACTTCAATAGCAATCACCGTAGGTTTGAATTCAGATATCCTTCTCACAATTTCCTCTATTTCAGATTGATATTCAGGATCCAGGACATCAATTTGGTTCTCGATTTCAATTTTACTAACATCTCTATTGGGAAAATTAAAATGGAAAGTGCCAAGTGTTAATACTTCCACTTCCTGAGCATTAATTGTCACAATATTTAGAATTAGAAGCAAGGGTACTATACAATATTTCCTCATAATAAATTTTTTAATATTATAGATGAATGATTTAGAGTTTTGTTACTAGCAAAATTATAGCTAACGGTTAGTGTATGATTCGTAAGGGATTGCGG
>JBATTD010000706.1:0-7406 GCA_049670345.1 Ignavibacteriaceae bacterium | reverse complement strand
GAACAGAGGGATTTTCCGCCAGAGGCGGATCAGCCTTTGGCTGAGAACTTAGTAACCACTTGAAGTGATAAAATTAAAAAAGCTCAACTTAATTGCTGAGCTTTTGTCCTGTCGGAACGGCGGGATTTGAACCCGCGACCACTTGACCCCCAGTCAAGTACGCTACCGGACTGCGCCACGTTCCGGGTATTTATAATTTTGAAACTAAAAGTTCCAAAATACTTTTAATTTCTTCAAGGTCTTTTTTAAGTGATGGTTTATCTATTTCTTCATCTTTCAATTCAATCTCCTCAACTACCGGTTGCTTAGCCATGTTGCTTACCTGAGCTGGTTTACCGTGAGTGTAATCTTCTAATATTTTCTTAGCACCTTCAATTGTATACTTTTTTTCACGGAGCAATTCTTTAATATACATAATAAGCTGAATGTCCTTATTTGTGTATATCCTGTTACCTGCCCTGTTCTTCTGAGGTTTTAGCTGTTCAAATTCAGTCTCCCAATAGCGAAGAACATATTGTTCTATATCGGTTATTTTGCTAACCTCGCTTATCGAGTAATACAATTTTTTTATTGAAAGGTCTTTCATAAGCACATAATTTAATTTTTACTTATCAGATGTAAGCTCCATAATCATTCCAATTCGTCTTTAAAGTTACTATTGGAAGCTACTTAGCACTTTAATGCAATTTATTGCTAAAAATAACCAATCATTTTATTAATAGCAATATCAAGTGATTTTTATAAATAAAAACTTTAAGCATCACAGTTAAAGTATTTAATACTAAAAGAGTATAGACAATAACAGAAGTAAAGTTTTGAATATTGTTTTTAACCTATAAACATAAATACGTTAGGAATTTAATAAAGTAGAAAACTATGTTGTGAGTTTGGGTAAGTATTACTGTTTGTAATAGTTTTTTTCGATAAGATAAATTGCAGCAAGATAACTATATTCCTTAAATCCAGATATGTATCCATCGCACGCCGTAGCGGTTATAAGTTTCTGTCTGAAATCCTCTCTTTTAGCAAGATGAGAAAGATGAACTTCTATTTTTAGCAGACTCACTTCAGCTAATGCATCTCTTATGGCAACTGAAGAGTGAGCATAACCACCAGGATTAATAATTAATGCATCAAATTCTTTACCAGATATTTGTATTCGATCAATTAACTCCCCTTCTATATTACTTTGATAGAAAGTGAATTGATTTTTTGGGAATTCTTTTTTTAATATTTCTTCTAACTTATTAATTGATAAATCACCATAATGCTGACTATCTCTTGTACCTAAAAGATTTAGATTGGGTCCGTTAAGAATTAATATTCTCAATTTGTCTCCGCCATCTCATCTATAATTTCTCTTATTTTCGGTGTCAAATAAATTTTATCAACACCAAGTTCTTTCAGGGCAGCGGATAAGATCATCACTTTCCTTTGGAGGTTAGTCATCTTATTGATCACAATAACTTTACTTTCTTTGAGAATACAATAGCCACCTTTGAAATCACCTTTCTCAAATCGTACACTTGCTCCAAGTTGCTCTGCAAGAGCTTTTAGGTCCTGTAAAATATCTTCAAATTCTTTTTCTTTAATTTTCATATGTTTTTAATTTCTTGTTTCGGACATACTGAACTCGTATATAAATGAATTCTTGAGTGTAAATGATTTATCTAGCTAGTTTCATTTTGTATTTTATTTGTAAATGGCTTAAAAAATAAAAAATAAATCAGCGACCAATAACTTAGGAAAATAATGATTGGAAAACTGCTTAAATCTGTAAACCTGTCTTTAAATAATGAGATAACATATTTAGCATCAATAACATCACTATAATTCAGAGCTGATATAATTTTATAATCAATCGTTAATAAATAAGCTTCAAAAGGTAATGTTAAATAAATAATCACTGCAATAATAAAGAGCCAACCATTTTCCCTTAAACCTATTTTTGAGGAAAATAGAAATATTGTAAATGAAAAAATAAAAAATATATAAAGAATGAATGTTATGTATACAGAAGGAGTAATTGTGACTAATATTCCACTGAGATTTTGTTGATTTACATAAGGCATCACATTCAAATCAATATCAAATAGCTGATAACTTATGATCATCCTTTCTGCGTAGGCGCCCAGCCAAATTGAGCCAGAGAGAACTGCAAAGAATGCAAATATTTTATTTAAAAGGCTTTGTTCTTTCATATGATTATAATTTATTATTAAGGTCATATTGAACTCGCATTATAATCATTGCCTTGCTTGTAATGGTTTTTTCAAGCTCGTTTCATCTTATATTTTTAATTAATTAAATTAAACTTAAAAAAAAATTATGATTATTGCTTCAATTGATATTGGCACCAATACTGTCCTTCTACTTATAGCTGAAGTTGATGAGAATTCTTTCGAAATCTCTCCCCTTCTTAACGAATATAGAATGCCAAGAATCGGCAGGGGTTTAAAACTAAATAAAAATATTGTTGTCGACCGTATGGAGAAATTATTTGATGTCCTATCGGAATACCAATCGATTATAAGCAAATACAATGTTGATGATGTGCTTGTAACTGCAACAAATGCTCTTAGAATAGCCGCTAATTCCACCGAGATAGTTGAAAGAATTAAAAAGCAATTATCATGGAATGTTAATATCATTTCCGGTAAGACTGAAGCAGAGTTTGCATTCCTTGGCGCTGTGCCGGTTTCAATTAAAAATAAAAGTAATCTGGTTATTGATATTGGCGGTGGAAGTACGGAGTTAATTCTCGGTAAGGAAAATAATATACAATATAGGAAAAGCTTTCAGATAGGTTCTGTTAGTGCGACCGAAAATTATCTAAAACATTCGCCTCCAATTGATAAAGAGTTAAGTGAATTAGAATTTGACTTACAAACTATATTTGCAGAAATTAAAAACAACCTTGCTCCCGACTTAACATATTCAATTGCCGGAACTCCCACGACACTTTTTTGTATGGTAAATGGGATAAAAAAATATGATGATTCGATTGTAGAAGGAGGAATATTGAAGTATGAAGATATTGATAGAATTATACAGGATTTAAAAATATTAATACCAGAAGAAATTAAAAACAGGTATGGAAAGATAATGCGAGGTAGAGAAGATATTATTTTAGGTGGATCAATTATCTTATTAAATATTATGTATTTATTAAATTTATCTGAAGTTATTGTTAGTTCGAGGGGCATCAGGTATGGTGCGATTGTTTCTTTTATTAAAGAAATGCAAAACAAAGGATAATTGATTTAATTATTATTCTATCCTCTAATTGTAAAAAATACTGTGCCTGCAGTTCAATGATGCTCCCCAAAAGTCTCTTTCTATGCCACTATATTTTTTTTAAAACCTCATGAAAATTATATAGAAAAAAATCTACATTATTTTTAGTTGTGATAAGAGGAGGCAATAAGCGTAAAACATTTTTATTTGTGCTATTTGCCAGCACATTTTTTTGCATTAGCTTTTCAACCAACAAAGTACAATTATCATACATCTCTACACCAATCATAAATCCGAGTCCACGGATATCTTTCATTTTATCTGGAAATAGCTTTTTCAATTCCTCAAGTTCATTCTTTAAATAATTGCCCAATTCAGAGGCATTTTTCATCAATCCATTTTCAAAAACCTCTTTAAGTACTATTAATCCCGCGGCACAGCTAACAGGATTGCCACCGAACGTAGTACCGTGAGATCCATACAAAAATGATTCATCAAATTCTCCTTTTGTGAGCATTGCTCCTAATGGTAATCCCCCGCCAATTGATTTTGCTATTAAGACTATGTCAGGCATAATTTCGAAGTGATTAAATGCGAATGGCTTCCCTGTTCTTCCTACACCGCTTTGAATGCAATCGGCAACAATTGCAAAATTATATTTTTGTTTTATTTCTGCTAATAACTTAATAAACTGAGTTGAGATTAAATTTATTCCGCTTTCTCCCTGAAGAAATTCAATAAAAACAGCTGCAGTTTTTTCATTAATATTCTTTTGTAAATCTTCTGTATCGTTAAATATAATTGTACTAATTTTTGGTAATAAAGGTTCAAATCCTGTTTTATAATCTTTGCGATCTGTTAAACTTAAAGCTCCATATGTTCTGCCGTGGAAAGAATTAGTTAATGAAAATATTTCACCTTCACTCCCCTTTGATCTGCGTATTGCTTTAATTGCAGCTTCCACAGCTTCCGCACCACTGTTTGTAAGAAATGCTTTTGACATATTAGAATATTTTAACAACTTAGCTGTAAATTCTAATTGTACATCGGTAATAAAATAATTTGAAAGATGAGAGAATTTATTTGTCTGTTTAATTATTGCTTCAGCAATACGGGGATGTGCATGACCTAAAGCATTAACTCCCAAGCCTCCTATAAAATCGAGATATCTTGTTCCATCCTTCGCAATTAAATGAACACCATCTCCATGAGAAATATTGATCGGGATTCTCTTATAGGTTCGAAGAAATAGTTTTTCTTCTTCTTTTAAAAAGTCATTCATCACTAAATTTTATATTGTGAAAATGATTTTAGAAGAGTAAAACAAAATAACCCCCAAACAGAAGTAGAAAACAAATGTGTAAATGATGCTGTAAGGCAGTGAATCCGTTTGAACTTTAAATGCTTTAAAAGAAAGTACAAAAGACCAAACAATAAGAAGGAATTCTGCTCCTGCAAATATGTATGCTGTAATTCCTTTGATAACAAAAGGGGTTGGATTGATTGAAAAAAGATATTCACCAAAGACAACTAATTCTATTATAAAAAGAAATATTATGCCAAATACATTTGGTAGTAAAGAGTAAGTTAATAAAGCAAAATTATCCCGAAACCTTGTAGTGATTTGTGATAATTTATTTATAGAGGTAAAACAAATTGAAAATAGAATTAAATAGACCACTAAAATGACAAATACAATTAAATAACTCAAATAGAGACCTGTAGAAGGATTGAAAGTGCCGAGGCTGATAAGTGACATAAACCTGGTATTTACCAATAATTTTACGGCAATAAAAATCAGCAGGAAACTTATAAAATTTTTGTGCTCTGAAAATACGATTAGCTCCATCGCTTTTTTAGGGCTTTCGATCAATAACCCAATAACATTCCATAAATCTATATTAAAAACTCTTTCGCGAAGAAACGAATTGCAGTTTTTGCAAGTATATGCATAAGGTGGATTTTCAGCCGAACAATTCGAACAGGTGATTCTATTATTCATCTATTTATAATCGTTTTTTTGTCCCGATATGTCGGGAAATTCGCTTATAATCATCTTCTAGCGGGTAAGTAAGCTTGCGCACTTGGTTCATTTAATTTAAACTTGGTTTATGTATCATCGAATATAAAACTAAAAATGATAGGTTACTTTTAAACTCGGTGTGTGTAAAAGATAATCTTCTTCAACAGAAAAATCATAGAGATGTGCGCCGACAAATGCATCAACTAAATTAAGCAAGTAAGTTATTACAATGTATATTGTAAACTGATCTCTTTGATCCCTGTAAAAATCTCTTTTATATTTATCATTATTGTTTCCGGTTTCAATAAAGCTATCTTTGTATGTCTTGTAGTTATTATTGTTATCTATCCAATTGTATCCAAACCAACCAAGTAATCCCCAGATAACAGGAATGTGCCAATAGTCTTCGTTATAGAATTGTCCCCACCCGGGAAGAATAGCACTTCTGCCAACTGCACCCCATGGTGATTTTTGCATTTGAAAAGTTTGTTCGGTGGTTGAAATGGTCGTATCACTAACAACTTCCTGCTGTGCTGCAAGTGATGTAGTAAGTACAAACATAATAACTACAGAATTAATTATAATTTTTATCAATGATCTCAAACAATTCAAATAACCTCTCAAGCTCGGTTGATGAATAATACTCGATTACAATTTCCCCGCTGCCGTTTTTTCGTTGTTTGCACGAAACCTTTGTACCAAAAATCTTTCTCAATTTATCTTCAATATCATTCAAATTAGCCGAAGTAGTTTTAGGAGAGATTGTAAAGGGTTTTTTACCTGTTTCGGTTTTAGGAACTACATAAAAATCCTTAGCTAGCTGCTCTACTTTTCTAACCGATAAATTATTATCTAATATCTTTCTAAGAATGCTAAGCTGTGCTGTTTTATTCGGCAGATTGATTAGTGCTCTTGCATGCCCCGAAGTAATAGTACCAGAAATTAAACTTTGCTGAATTTTATCAGGCAGTTTTAGTAATCTAATTGAATTAGCGATTGTGGTTCTTTTCTTTCCAACTTTTTCCGCAATTTGTTCCTGCGTAAGATGGCACTCATCCATTAGCCTTTTAAATGCGGTGCCAATTTCAATAGGATTAAGTTCTTCGCGCTGAATATTTTCAATTAGCGCTAATGCCAGCATTAATTCGTCAGAATCAATCTGGATTATGTAAGCAGGTATTTCTTTATATCCAATTTCGCGGCAGGCATTTAATCTTCTTTCGCCGGAAATTAGCTGGTATTTATGATCGGGAGTTCGCCTTACAGTAATTGGCTGGATCAATCCGTTGGATAGAATTGATTTTTTCAAGTCTTCCATCGCTTCTGAATTAAAACCAGTTCTTGGTTGATAAGGGTTACGAGAAATAAAATCAACAGATATTTTTGCTAAAATATCCACCTGTTTGCCGTCATCATCTCTAAGGTTTTTAAAATCCTTTTTCACATCGCCATTCTTCACATAGTTCTCTGGTTTGATGAGAGCATCAAGTCCTCTGCCTAATCCGTGTTTTATTTTACTCATAGTTAATTCTCTTTAATCCTTTTAGAATTACGTTCTAGTAATTCATTTGTAAGAGCCATATAATTTTTAGCTCCCGATGAAATTGCATCATAATGAATAATTGGTTTCCCGAAACTCGGCGATTCTGAAATTCGTACGTTTCTATGTATAACTGCTTTATATACTTTATCGCCAAAATACTTTCTTACCTCTTCAGCTACCTGGTGAGAAAGATTTAACCGGGTATCGAACATCGTAAGCAAAACACCTTCAATAGCTAATCTCGGATTGTAATGCTTCTTAACAATATTGATCGTATTAAGCAACTGCCCTAATCCCTCGAGTGCAAAATATTCGCATTGCACTGGAATTAAAACCGAATCGGATGCTGCAAGTGAATTTAGTGTTAGCAGACCCAAAGATGGAGGACAATCGATAATTATATAATCATATTTATTTTTAACATTTTGCAAAGCATTGTACAGCAGCTTTTCCCGTCCTTCCATATCTACTATTTCAATCTCTGCTCCAACTAAATTAATGTTAGACGGAAGAATGTCCAGGAATGGCATATATGAATCAATAATTATATCATTAATATCTTCAGTTCCAATCAGTACTTCATAAACAGAAGGATTGTAATTT
>JBATTD010000705.1:0-2915 GCA_049670345.1 Ignavibacteriaceae bacterium | reverse complement strand
GCATATTTTCTATATTTTCTCATAAATGCAGGAGTTAAAATTCCTAATTTTGTAAGGAAGAACGAGAGCATCGGTAATTCAAAAACCAAACCGGCTCCAAGCATTAAACTGATAATAATATTCATGTATTCATTTATTGCAAAGTTGTTTACAATATCTTCACTGCCAAACTCACTCACAAATTGTAAAGCAAGTGGAAGTATAACATAGAACGCAAACACTACACCTGCCAAAAAGCATACTGAAGTGAAAAAAACCACACCAAAAATATATTTCTTTTCAGTCTTCTGAAGTGCCGGAGCAATAAATTTCCAGAGCTGGTAAAATATATTCGGAAGACTTAAAACAATTCCCACAATTACGGCTACCTGAATAAAAAGTATTAGCTGCCCGAATGGTTTTAAGTTTTGTAATACTGTTCCCGCATCTCGTGCTGGTTTAAGTAAAATAAAATTAACCAGCGGATCAATAAAAATCCACGCCGCAACCGCTCCAATAAAAACACCGATAACAGCATAAATCAAGCGCCATCTCAATTCCTCAAGATGACCGAGAAAAGTCATTTCGGCTTCAGGGTGTTCTGGTTCTTCTATATCTTCTTTTAAAGTATCGGGTAATGACACATTTACTATCTAATAAATTATTTGGATTCCGAATATAATGGAAATCCGTAACAAAGTTCTCTTACTTCGGTTTTTAGTCCTTCTAATTTTTCCTCATTATCAAAATTTTGAATTGCTGTATTAATAATATCTGCAATTTTACTCATTTCGTTTTCCTTCATACCTCTTGTGGTTACAGCAGGTGTACCAATTCTAATTCCGCTTGTAACAAAAGGGCTCCTAGTATCGAAGGGAACCATATTTTTATTAACCGTAATTCCGGCTTTCTCTAGTGATATTTCAGCTTGTTTACCTGTTATATCTTTATTCGAAATATCAATCAGCATAAGATGATTATCTGTTCCGCCCGAAACAACATCGAAACCATATTCAATTAATTTACTTGAGAGTGCTTTTGCATTTTTGATAACTTGTTTTGCGTACTGTTCAAACTTATGGGAAAGAGCTTCTTCAAACGCAACTGCTTTAGCCATAATAATGTGCATTAACGGTCCCCCTTGTATGCCCGGCATAACAGTGCTATCGAACAGTTCGGACATCATTTTTACTCTACCGCTCTTTGGAGCAACAATTCCAAATTTATTTTCCGTATCCTTTCCTACAAGAATAACACCACCTCTTGGTCCTCGTAAAGTTTTATGTGTTGTTGAAGTCACAACATCACAAAAAGGTACGGGATTATTCAATAACCCTTTAGCAATCAAACCTGCAGGATGTGCCATATCACACATTAATAAGGCGCCGATAGAATCAGCTATTTGTCTTAACTTCTCATAATCCCATTCTCTTGAATAAGCACTTGCACCGGCAACTATCATTTTTGGCTTTTCTTTCTTTGCCATATCTTCAATTATATTATAATCCAATTGCTTTGTATTTTTATTCAACTCATAGCCAACTGCTTGATACAACTTTCCTGAAAAGTTTACGGGAGAACCGTGAGTTAAATGCCCGCCATGTGCTAAGCTGAGCCCAATAAATTTATCTCCGGGTTTTAACAAAGTCATAAACACAGCCATATTTGCCTGCGAACCACTATGTGGCTGTACATTTACATACTCAGCATCAAATAGTTTTTTCAATCGCTCACGCGCAATGTTCTCAGCTTGATCAACATATTCGCATCCACCATAATATCTTTTACCTGGATAACCTTCGGCATATTTATTGGTTAAAACTGAACCGGCAGCTTCTAAGACCGCGGGGCTTACAAAATTTTCCGATGCTATGAGTTCAAGTTTAGTTTGCTGGCGTTCAGTTTCTAACTGAAGAACTTCATAAATCTCATTATCGTTTTTTAAGTGCTCATACATTATTATTACCCAATTTGGAATTTATAATGATTATAAAACAAACAAAAGGTTCCTCAAAATATATGAAGAACCTTTTAAATAGTTGATATTACATTACATGTTAATAAGTTTAAGGGACGGTTACACTCTTACCAATCCAGCTAAAGCAATCACCAATAATCGGTAAAATCTGACCCGATTTATAACCTCTAAAGAAAAAATCTTCCTGTGTAGGAACTGTACTTGAAAGTGCATCAATTCTATTCTTCGCATCTGTTAGTGATGGATCCATTCTTGCAGCTTTCTTGTATGTATCCACAGCTAACTGGTAAACCTTTTTAGTTTCAAAATCGAAATTACACGCTCTTGCTGATTTCTCATAGAGCGATCCTTCATAATAGATAGGTAATGCCCAACCTCCACCAATTTCACTTGCCTTTATGTAGTATCTTCTTGCGTTAGAAAATTTTCCCATATCACCATAAACAATACCTAAATTGAGGTAATGCTCTTTAGCATCAGGATCGATCTCTATTAATTTTAGGAGTGCATTCTCAGCATTTTTTAATTGGTTTGTTTTCTGATAGGCTGTTGCAAGTTGATTCCAATAGTTAACAGTTTCAGGAGATTTTTCAATTAAAAATTCTAATCCTTCAATTGCTTCCGGATAATTTTCAGCTTTCATAGCTATTTGAACAAAGTCCCATGCTTTACTGAGATTTTCTTTATCGTTATACCAGTTCTTCTTTCTTAATTCAACCAATTGATCTATATTATCAACCAACCCTACAAGTTCCTGAGGCCACTGCGGATTATCTGGTTCACGATTTTGCAGGTAAGTATATAAGTCCAATGCTTTCGTTTTATAATCATTTTCATCCGAGGCATTTACAATATAAAGTAGACCTAACCTGTTATAATAATAAGATGATATTTCTGCATCATCTTTAATAGCTTTTTCATATTCGGCAATTACCTCTTCATACGGTACTTCTAACCA
>JBATTD010000704.1:0-2152 GCA_049670345.1 Ignavibacteriaceae bacterium | reverse complement strand
GGGAAGTGTTATTTTAGGTCCCTTTAATCCTGATAACCAGGTTTTTATACCAATTGGTACGATATTCAAAAATTTTGAATCGCGACATATGAGAGGCATAACCATTAATGTTAGAGCACCCAACCCGGGTTTGGTTGCCGAAACTAAAGAAGAAGCAGTAAGTGTTATGAGAAAAGTACGTGGATTAAAGCACAACGAAGTGAATGACTTTTCGGTTAATCAGCAGGAAGCTTTGATGGATCAGTACAACTCGGTTGTAGGTGTTATTCAAATTGCAGGTTTGTTTATTACCGGGCTTTCTCTATTTGTTGGTGCAATCGGAATAATGAATATCATGTTTGTTTCCGTAAGGGAAAGAACAAGAGAAATAGGTATAAGAAAAGCAATTGGAGCTAAAAGAAGAACTATACTTGCACAGTTTTTACTCGAGTCCTCTACAATTTGTCTTATTGGAGGAGCATTAGGATTATTAGCAGCAGTTATTTTGAGTATGGTGGTAAATCAATTTATTCCTACATCGGTGCAGGTAGATGCAGTTATCATTGCTATAGTGGTCGCTCTCGTAACAGGAGTTTTAGCAGGAATAGCTCCGGCATATACGGCCGCAAAATTAGATCCTGTAGAGGCACTGAGGTATGAATAAATGAGAGTTGATCAATTATTTTCAATTTCGTTTCAGTCTGTGCTTAACAATAAGCTTCGCACATCACTCACTATCTTGGGAGTCGTAGTCGGCATATTCTCTATAATTGTGATTATGACTATAATAACTATGCTTCAGAACAGCATTGAAGATGGACTCGCGATGCTTAATAAAAACACATTCCAAATTCAGAAATTTGATATAATACAAGACCACGCCCAGCGTACAAAACAGAGAACTAGAAGGAATATTACAGTTGAAGAAGCTTACAGATTAAAGAAAATGCTAACACAGGCGAAATATGTTGGGGCCGAGCAGTGGCAATTAAGCACTGTAAAATTTGGCAATAAAAAAACCAATCCTAACATCAATATTGGTGGACAAACAATAGATGCAATGCGCACCAACGATTTTAAAGTAGAGTATGGAAGAGATTTAAGAGAAACCGATATTCAAAATTCAACTGATGTATGCATCCTTGGGAAACTCGTAGTTGAAAAGATCTTTCCTAATTTCAATCCCGTTGGTCAAACAGTTAGAGTTGATGGCAGACCATTAAGAGTAATTGGTGTGATGGAAAAACAACCTGAAATGTTTGGCGAGAGCAACGATAATTACGTATTAATTCCTATAACAACCTGGCAGACTATGTATGGTAAATACTCAAGAAGTGTGAATATTATGGTAACCGCACATAGTTCAGAGGAGTACGACGATGTAATTGAAGCTGCAATCGGTCATTTTAGAAAAATAAGAAAAGTATCGCCAGGCGAAGATAATGATTTTTCAATTTTTAGTAATGAGTCTATGATTACCACTGTAAACGATATTACCGGCCCAATAAAAATAGGAGCACTGGTTGTATCAGTAATTGCCTTACTTGCTGCCGGGGTTGGAATTATGAATATTATGCTGGTTTCTGTAACCGAGAGAACCCGTGAAATAGGAATAAGAAAAGCAATTGGGGCAAGAAAATCAAGCATCCTAATGCAATTTTTATTTGAAGCTATTATACTTTGTCTTGTGGGCGGCTTTATCGGAATTGTTGTTGGAGTTGGAGTTGGTAATCTTGCTGGGAGCCTGCTAAGTGCCCAATCAGCAATACCTGTAGACTGGGTGATTATTGGAATATCATTATGTGTAACAGTCGGTTTAATCTTTGGAACTTATCCTGCTTACAAAGCGTCCAATCTCGATCCCATCGAAGCATTGAGGTATGAGTAAATGAAAATTAATCAATTATTTTCAATTTCATTTCAATCTGTTCTTAACAATAAACTTCGAACAACATTAACATTGCTTGGTGTTGTTGTTGGTATTTTTTCCATAATTGTTATTATGACCATTATTACTATGCTTCAGAACAGTATAGAAGAAGGGCTTTCTATGTTGAATAAGAATACATTCCAGATAGAAAAGTTTGATCGATCACAAGCGAGAGGTCCCGGCGGTGACAGGAGCTGGAGGAACCGAAAAGACATCACTATAAATGAAGCCAGAAGATTAAAG
>JBATTD010000703.1:0-14673 GCA_049670345.1 Ignavibacteriaceae bacterium | reverse complement strand
CCGCAATCCTGCGGATAGCCGATCATCTCTGCAATCCAGCGAATTGTTTGTGCTTCTATCTCGGTTGCGATTGGTGAAATTCCCCAGGCACCTACATTCGGATTTGCTGATGAAGCCAGCATATCAGCAAGCGAACCTATTGGTGTAGCGGATGAAGTTATATAACCCCAAAATTTTGGATGACCATTAAAAGTTGTATAGTTAAATAAGAGGTCTGCTGCTTCTTCAAGTATTTTTTCAGCGGGAATTCCATTTAAAGGTAATTTATTATTTCCTAATATCTGTTTTATCTCAGCAACAGTTTTACCCGGCGACACAGGTTTATCGGATAATGAATCAAGAAAGTCTGCTATTTTATCAATAACTTTATATCCTGCTTTCCTGAAATCTTCCGGTTTCATTTCAACGGGGGAATTTCTTTCGTTCATTTTTTCTGGCATCAAACAAACTCCATACTAATTAAGGATTTTTAAAAGGACTACGATTATTAAGGATAAGTTTATAAGAAAAGATAATAGTTTGTAATTAGTATTTAAAGTAACGATGATAAAAAATCAATTCATTCTGGAAATTTTAAAGATAGTATAAATGTGATGTGCTTCGTGAAGTAGAAAGAATTCTATCCATTCTACTACATTCATTTTGCCAAATTTTTGATGCGTGCCGGATTTTTGTAATTCATTCTTATTTAAATTGAAGATGATGTCAATAATTTTTTTCCTCTCTTCTTCAAGATGATTGAGCAATTCTACGGTATCTAATTTTTTCATTTTGTCAAAATTTGTATCACCGTCAGCTGTATACCTATCGAAGTAAGGATTATCACTTTTAACGATCTTATTCAATCGTGTCAAAAATACCTGATGATAACTAACAATGTGTACGAGGTTTTCTTTTATAGACCATTTACCGGTTTCAGGTCTTCTGTTTATGAACTCTTCATCTAGATTCTTAAGTAATTCTTTTATTGCAAGATGCTGACTATTTAATCTATCTTTTATTGAAGGATATATTTCCATAATACTTATAAGAAATTGGTTTTAATAAATTCTTTTCCTTTTTCAATCCCGTATTCAAAAACTTTTTCAATCCCTTCTTTTGATGCTTTTGTAAAATCCACACCAAGTTCCTTCAGGTTAATTTCAGGTTTAATCCAGTAAATGCTGCTGTTGTTCCATTCGCTGCCGATTGGTTCACCAGAAAAGAAGTCTTTTGTTATTTCACCCGGCTCTGTTGCTATTGCAATGATGTTCTGATAACCTCTGTCAGCGAGAGGTTCTATGGGAATTAAACAACTATAACTTCCATCAATATATGGTTTATCATTTATTGTAGCGGGAATGTGCCATGCATGAAGCATTCTTGTCGTGGCGTATGCTACTTCTTTGTAATTATCAGCAGTAAGTTTTAATTCTTTAATATTTGATTGAGTATCGAAAACATGAGGTTCAAGGTTTTGATCTTTCCACTCGCTAATGTGTCTCGCACCTTGTATAATTAATTTTCTTCCAAGCGTAACAGCCGAACTGCTTTGTGTTTCATTTGCTGTATCTTGGTTATTTACATAACTACAGACGATCATTAAGCGCGATATATTTCCGCTTCTTAATCTATCTATAACCTTACCAGAGAACATTTCTAAGCCATTTAAAATTACATCGCTCATACTATTCCCCGGTAGCTTAAGTATCTCATCACTATCTGCCCAACTGCTATGGTTCTGATTTCTTATTTCACCGATAGCTGCATAAGATGCAGGTACAGTTGAGGAGGAAGAGCTTGCATAAGCATCAGCTTTAATTCCAGCTTCTTCAAAAGCTGTTAAAACACCTTGAACAAATATTCCTTTTAAGCTGCCTGACATGCAGGCGATTGCAAAGTTTTTCATCTGATTATAATTATTGTTTTTGTCCCGATGTGTCGGGAAACTCAGCCCGATGAGGCGGGACTCTTTTCATATATCCCTTATTACAATTAATTAAAATTACAACATCTCAAATATATTTAACAATTGGTAATAGAGTAATTCTTACTTTAATAAAACCATCTGCTTGGTGAGTACATTTGAACCTGTTATCATTTGGTAAAAATATATTCCACTTGAGAGACTGGAAGCATCAAATGTAACTTCATATTCACCTTCTGGTAATTCATCGTTTACGAGTGTAGTCACTTGCTTTCCCAATATATCATATACTTTTAATGTTGTTAAGGAGTTGAAGCTTGAAACTCCAATCGGAATAGTGAATTTTATGATAGTAGATGGATTGAAAGGATTAGGGTAGTTCTGACTAAGAGTATAATTCTGAATTATTAATTTATCTTTATTCGGAACATCCTCAACATCAGATACAACAGGATGAAGTGATTCCCGAAAACTTCCGGAAGAAATAGTAGAAACATAATAGTAAGATGGAAAACCAGGATCATAAATTATATCACCAAGACCATTTAACAAAAGATCGCTCGTCTTATACATTATTGTGTGATCAAATGAAGTATTAGATAAAGCAAGAATCAACTCTTCTCTTGTTCTCTCATCATCAATAAAATCTCCAAAAGTCATAGATGTTACGTGCCAGTAATCATCAGGACCGAAGAAAACATTAGCAGAATCGAATATGAAATCAATCAAAGATGTTGAATAGATACGTGTATCTTTTAACTCAGAATTTGATAAAGCAATTATTAGTCTGTCCTTAAATATCTTATCATTATTAAAATCTCTTGAAGCTAACGCTGTAACGTGAAAAATATTGTCAGGACCAAACCATGGTGTCCCGTTACAGCAATTTCCGGTTGAGCTAATATCATCAATGTAGATGTATGAATTCACCAACTGCGAATTTGAAATAGCTGTTACTAATTCATCTCTTCCATCTCCATTAAAATCTCCGGAGGTCAGCGCGGTTACTTTAAATTCTTCGGAAAAATAAATTTGATATTGCTTAATGTTTCCGGCTTTTCCATCATCACTAACAAATACGTTGAATTGATTACCATCTTGTGTAGCTGTTACTAACTCATCATCGCCATCTCCATCAAAATCACCAGAGGTAACAGCAGTAATATTTTCCTGAAAAGAATCTATCAATATGTCATCAGGTTTATTTCCATCTTCACTGTAGAAAATATCACCATTATTGAAAACTGTAATTAATTCATCATCACCATCACTGTTGCTTCTGTATCCATTCTCAATTCTGTAACTTTCATCAAAAAATATCGGTTCACCCTGTATTTCATTACTGCCCTGGAGGTCACCAGTTGTTATCATATTAATGTCATTGATGTAACTAATAATAGTCCCCTCATCTGGCGGGTTATTATTTCCGATATCACTTATAACAAGTTGATTATCCTCTTGATGATTAAACAATGTAACCAAAAATTCTCTATCGTGAATTTCTGTTTCAATTGCTTCTGCATATTCCTGCTGAGTTAACCATCGGTGAACAGCATCTTCGTTATTAATCACACCGGCACGCCAGGCATAAAACCAAATACCATCAACACCTAAATCTAAAACTCTCCTAATAGCGGAATGAGTCAAACCGTGTGAAGCCATCAGGTTTTCATTTAAATCATCGGGAAATATCTCCTCTCCAGCAACTAACAAGGCGTGCACTTCAGTATCTTCTCGTCCGGCATTTTTCAGATCCTCTCTCGCACCTATGATCAGTTCTTTCCAGTATGAAAGCGTTGCCAAATCAGTATAGCTATTTATCGAGTAGTAATAATAATCAATAATTAAAATGTCGCATAGAAAGCGTGAAAAATCGGCAGTACTCGGAGCTTCCGCAATATATATTGGTCTGTTATCTCTTAACTTAATTACATCGTAAATTTTTTCTAATTCAACCGGCTCTATATTATTTGATGTTGGTTCATCGGCTATATACCATCCAGCTATATGGTCTGCGTTTGGATCGTTTAGAACAATATCGAAGAATGTGAGAAAAGTATTAATTTCTTCCTGACTGAGAATTCCATCGTCATCTAAATCTATACGGACGAATCGGCAATCTGCGAGAGTTTTCAAACTATCGGATACGATATTTATATCACTAAGGTAATCATTAAGAAAACTGCTATTACCAATGTAATGACGGTATGAGTGCACAGTGTTAATAGCATTATATTCGTTCGTGCTGCCTTGCCAAAGCTGTTGCAGTTCATCTCTGAATTCCTGGGTTCCGGGTTGAGGAGCTGAAACAGTTCCGCCAACCACAGAAAACATTCCAACATTAAAGTATTCTGAGCCCTCAAATAATCCATTTGTAACTGATTGAGCAATGGTTATTACTGATAAACATAATGAAATCAGTAAAAATACTGAAAATTGAATCTTAGATTTCACACTTATCATCTATATAATTGAATACTAATTGTAATTAATGACGACCGTAAAAAAGTACCTGATAATTACACAATTATTTTAGAATAACCAATTGAACCATTGGAATTTAACTAAATTGTTGCCGATAATATTTTTATATTCTGACTGAATAAAATTTTTTGTGGGAATCTTTAATCTTTCGGTTTTGTTACCGCAATTGTTAATGAACTTGGTTTTGGGCTACTTTATTTTAGAACCCGGTAAAAATAATATTAATATCATTATTGGCGGAGTAACTTTATCAATATCTTCTTCGCTATGGATATTTGTTAAAGATAGAAAACGAATTAATAATTAAGTGCTGTGTTGTTTGTAATTAACTAATTTTCTCAATTTATAGATGCTTCCTCTTTTCTTGACAATTCTCTGCTCAACAAGCATAGCATTAATTTTAAAACACAGCGATACAAAGCAGGGAGAGCCGATAGTGCTTCTTGCAGGGAACTATTTAACCGCAAGTGTCATCGGTCTGTTATTAATGCTTCTAAAAGATACTTCCTATTCCATTGAAACTTTTATTTTTGGAGCACTGCTGGGGTTTTTGTTTGTAGCTTCGTTTTTTGCATTTGCTAAAGCAGTTGCTGCTGCAGGTACAGCACTTGCAACAATTTCTTCACGTTTATCGGTAATTATCCCAATTATATTTTCGATTACTTTCTTTGATGAGCAGCCTTCCACCTTAAAATTATTTGGATTTTTATTTACAGGAATAACTTTTGTATTCTTTTATTTCTCATTGTTAAAGCGAAATAATTCATCAACTGAAAAAGGAAAGTATTTTTTGCTGTTGTTTGTACTAATTTCTATCGGAATTAATGACTTTAGTATGAAGGTATTTAAAAGTACAAGACCTGAAACTGATGAGCCGTTTTTTGTTTTTATAATTTTCTTCTTTGCTTTTATTTACTCATCGTTGTTTATAATGCTAAAGAAAATAAGGAATGATAAAACAACTTTTTTTACTGGCGTTGGCTTGGGTGTGCCAAATGTCTTAAGTACTATTTTTCTGCTTGCTGCACTATCACGCTTACCGGCAATATTTGTTTACCCCTCTATTAATATCGGGATAATTTTATTTACGGCAATTGGCGCTTATGCATTATGGCGGGAGGGAATGAACAAATCTGGGATAGCCGCGCTAATTTCGGGTGTTATTGCAATTTTATTATTAAGTATAAACTCTGTATAAATAACAAGAAAGTTATATAATGGAAAAGAAACATTTGGATTTTTACAAGAAAATTAGAAAAGATGTTAAACATTGGGTAAACGATAACCTTGATAAAGATAATAAATGGGTGGATTACATTTTAGCTGCTCCTGATCTTTTTCATCTGCTTTGCAAACTAACTACAGATAGCGAAATTCCATCAAATAAAAAAATAAAACTTGTTGCAGGAATAGCATACTTTATCTCTCCTATCGATCTTTTACCGGAAATGTTTTTAGGTCCGGTTGGTTATCTTGATGATATTGCAGTTGCTGCTTTCATCCTGAATGATTTAATAAATGAAGTCGATCCACAGATTGTAAGAAAACATTGGGCAGGGGAGCAGGATGTACTTATTCTAATAAAAACAATTCTCGCAAATGCGGATGAGATGATTGGCAGAAAGATGTGGCAGAGGATTATGAAGAGGTTTTAATTTTTTTCTTTTTTATGGATGGATAAAGTAAAAACTTAATTGAGTTTATCGCAGATTTAACTATTATCGTTATGATATGTAATACTTAAAAAAACAGAATTGAAATTAGTTAACAAAAGTGAAAAGGTAAGAAGTGCAATATTCTCTACTAGTTTGATAATACCCACTTTTGTTCCGGAACTAGTACCAAAACAACCACAATCAATATTTAATCCTCTGCCGAGACTTATAACTATTGCGAAAATGAAAACAAGAAGCATTATTGAAATGATGAAAGAATTTTCTTTTACAGATACTCCGAACAATAAAAATAAACCGGCAACCACTTCAATCCACGGTAATGTAATTGCAAAAAAGTTAACAAATGAATGAGGAAGTAAGTCATAATTATTTATGGCATCTGAAAATCCTGCAGGATCGGAAATTTTTAAAATACCAGCATAAATAAAAACAAATCCAACTATTACACGGCACAAAAACAGAAGATATTTATTACTTAAAAAATTATTCATCTTCACCCTCAACAGGATAATTTGCCATCTGCCAGTCAATCCATCCGCCAAAGAAAATATATACTTCTTTATAACCTGATTCAAAAAGCTTATCGCCTAATAATATACTTAAATCACAATCTTTACCGTCGCAGTATACTACAATGGGTATGGTCTTTGCGATTGTATCAAGGATGGTTTTGTATTCATCATAATCTAAATATGGAAGAGAAACAGCATATTTAATATGACCAATCTCGTACTCAACATAATCCCGCGCATCTATAAACAAAACGTTTTGGTTGTACAATGAATATGCATGCTTTAATGTAATGGCTTTTGCTTCATCGAAAACTTTACCAAGATGTTTATCGTTATTATCTGAAATATCATTTGCAATGAAAGAAGTTGTTGAGTCCCCAACAAAATTAAGCTGCCTTTCTTCTTTTATAAACGGTATTCCTTTGGGATTAAAATAGTTGATCAATAATCCTAAAAGAATGCTTATAATTATTATAGATAAGCCTGATGTAAAATTGATTTTCAATTAAGATGATATATAGTTTGAAAAAATCAGAACAAATAATTTGAACATTTAATATATTAAAAAGCTCTCACTGCTGAGAGCTTAACGTACCGAAGGCCGGACTCGAACCGGCACCTGGAGTAAACCAGACCAGATTTTGAGTCTGGCGCGTCTACCAATTTCGCCACTTCGGCATTATTTGATTTTTTTAAGAACTCTTTTCCAACACCAGACTTCAAGTATTTTTCTTCGGCTCTAGCTTCAATTCTTGTCTTAAAATCTTCTGTAAAAATCAAATCAAAAGGAGCAAAAGCTCTAGTTGTCTTCTCATAACCACTCTTGTGCCTAAGCAATCTAACATTAAGATTGCTGGTTAAGCCAACATAAATATAATTTCGTGATTTGCTTTTTAAATCATAAACCGTGAACATAATTTCTTAGCGCGCCTGCCTGCCGCCTGCCCGAAGGCAGGGTAGGCAGGTCTACCACAATGGAGTTTATCCCGCCAAGGCGGGGCTACTTCGGCAAGTAATTCTACCTGTGGAGTTTATCCCGCCAAAGGCGGGGCCACTTCAGCATCGCTAATGTTATAGGTAACTGTACGAATTCACTACTACAAACCTACCTACAATAGGAAGGTTTCTTACTTTGGTAGAAGTAAAAAAAACTTCTTTTTCTGAAATTATTTCTTTTTGAAGTTAACTTAAAAAGAAGTAAAGCAAACATAAAAAACTTATCATAAGCAATCAATATCATAGTCTTTAACTCATTAAAAAATACGCATTTAGAGTAATTGATTTCTTAAGAATGTGTTTCATATCAATGCATTTTACTGTAACCGGAAGTTACACTGTTAAGTCAGTATAAATCAATTTCATCTAAAAAGTGTAAAGAAATAAGTTATTTGAGCAAAATAATTGCTGTTGGCACAAATTTTGGGACTTTACTCCTAATTAACAAAAGCCAGTAGGAGGCAGCATGAAAAAAAAGAATTACAAAAATCCAATTAAAGATTCGTTTTATGACGATACTTTCTCTTACTTCAATCTTGAATCGTCTGACAGTGAAGCACTTTATGAGGGGGAAATTGAAATGGAGCATCTATTAGAAGATTATCACATAGAAGACTTCGACATATCAGATTTGAGTGATAATATTGATGAAATTTCGTTAATATAGTTTCTGATTTTATTTAGGAGAAAAAATTTTATGAGAACCTTTGTTGGTTATGAGGGGCATTATGATATATATGACAGTGGCAGAATCATACTTAAACTTGCCGATGAAGTAGGTAAAATTACCGGTAATATTAAAAAATTTTCAGATGCAAAAAAAATTAGCAACGATGCTGATAGAAATGGTGTTCTTCACTTGCTTCAGGTAATGCGGCTTTACAAAACAATACTGCAAAGATAACAGCCGAATATTTCTATTTCTGTCTTTGCTGAGCATTTTCAATCTTAGACCAGGTATCGCGCAGGGGAACTATCCTGTTGAATACTAACCGATCCTTCAGACTATCAACACTATCTACACAAAAATATCCTAACCTTTCAAACTGAAATCTCTCGCCCTTTTCAGCATTACTAAGCGAAGGTTCTAGTTTACAACTCCTAATTATATCCAGCGAATACGGATTTATTAATTCCTTGTAATCTTTATCTTTATCCCCTAAAGGATCTTCAACTGTAAAAAGTCTATCATATAATCTAACCTCTGCGTCAATAGCATGCTCAGCAGAAACCCAGTGTATAGTCCCTTTAACTTTTTTATTGCTCGAGCCTGTTCCGCTTTTTGTTTCAGGATCATAAGAACAGCGAAGTTCAATTACTTCCCCGGTTATTGGATCTTTAAAAACCTCTTCACATTTTATTATGTATGCATATCTTAAACGGACCTCTTTTCCCGGTGCAAGCCGAAAGAATTTTTTTGGCGGGTCCTCCCGGAAATCATCTTTTTCAATAAAAATTGTTTTTGAAAAAGGAAGCTTTCTTGTTCCCATCGAAGAATCTTCAGGATTATTAATCGCTTCAAGTTCTTCTACTTTTTCGTCAGGATAATTTTCGATTACAACTTTAAGCGGATTAAGTACACTTAAAACTCTTTTTGCTTTCTTATTTAAGTCTTCTCTAATACTATGTTCAAGTAATGCCACATCAACAACTGCGTTCCTTTTAACAATGCCACTTTTTTCAGAAAAATTTCTGATTGATTCAGGAGTGTATCCTCTTCGTCTTAATCCAGAAATTGTGGGCATCCTGGGATCATCCCAACTATTTATATAACCTTCTTCTACAAGTTCTAACAGCTTTCGCTTACTCATAACAGTATAACTTACGTTTAACCTGGCAAACTCAATTTGTCTAGGAGGATAAATATCAAGGGCTTCAACAAACCAATCGTATAACGGGCGATGATTTTCAAATTCAAGAGTACACAGTGAATGTGTAATTCCTTCAATAGAATCCGATTGTCCGTGAGCCCAATCATACATAGGATAGATACACCATTTGTCACCTGTGCGATGATGTGATTCGTGTCTTATACGGTAAATAATCGGATCCCGCATATTCATGTTTGGAGAACTCATATCAATCTTAGCTCTCAGAACATATTCACCATCCTTAAACTCGCCAGCTTTCATTCTTTCAAAAAGATCCAGGTTCTCCTCAACAGGGCGATTTCTGTAAGGGCTTTCTTTGCCGGGTACTGTTGGTGCACCGCGGTACTCCTTAATTTCTTCACCACTCAGAGAATCAATATAAGCTTTACCTATTTTGATAAGCTTTATTGCGTATTCGTATAATTGATCGAAGTAATCTGATGCATAATACTCTCTGTCTTCCCAGTCAAATCCAAGCCATTTTATATCTTCCTTTATCGATTCAACGTATTCCATTTCTTCCTTAGTAGGATTTGTATCATCGAACCTTAAGTTGCACAACCCATTATAATCTTTAGCCAGGCCAAAGTTCAAACAGATTGATTTTGTATGGCCAATATGTAAATAGCCATTTGGCTCAGGAGGAAATCTTGTATGAATTTTAGTGTGTTTACCGGTACGTAAATCTTCTTCAATAATTTCGCGAATAAAATTTGTTGGTGCTGTTGATTCTTTATTTCCCATTATTAATTATTCGCTTATGTTTGTTTTTGGTGTGTTAATTACTTTTAGAGCACGATCAATTCGTTCAATCGATTTATCTTTTCCGATTATATATAAAAGATCATAAACACCGGGGCCTGTTCCTGTTCCCGAGAGTGCTAATCTTACAGGATGTATAAGTTTTCCTTTACCTATGTTAAGCTCTTCTGCTGTTTTTGTTAAGGCATTTTCAAAATCTTCTTTTACCGGATTATCAAGCTGTGCAATATTATCTCTAAGGTTTTTTAACTGTTCTGGCGTATCTTCTTCCCATCTTTTTTTAATAACGCTTTCATCATATTCTGTTGGCTCTGTGTAAAAGTAAGTGCAATTGGTTATGAACTCATTTACAAAAGAAACTCGTGGTTTCATAGCTTCAATTATTAAGAGAAGATAATCATCATCCAGAACTTTATCTTTTAAATTTGATTTTGATAATTCATCTTTTAACATCAAAAGAATTTCATTGTTCAATTTGCTCCTAAGATGTTCTGCATTCAACCAATTAAGTTTTTCAATATTAAAAACTGCACCGGCTTTGTGAACTCTTTCAAGAGTGAACTTGTTGATCAATTCTTCCATCGTAAAAAATTCCTGTTCGTCGCCTGGATTCCAACCAAGAAGAGCAACGAAATTTATAAGTGCTTCTTTCAGGAAACCTTTATCGCGATAATCTTCAACTGCAACATCACCCTGCCTTTTGCTCAGTTTCGATTTATCAGGATTTAACAAAAGTGGAAGATGTGCAAAAACCGGTTTATCCCAACCAAGATATTCATACAACAGTACATGCTTTGGTGTTGATGATAACCATTCTTCTCCCCTAATGACGTGCGTTATTCCCATCAGGTGATCATCAACAACATTGGCAAGATGGTAAGTGGGGAAGCCGTCACTTTTTATTAAAACCTGGTCATCGATATTATTGCTGTCAAACTCAACCCGACCTCTTATTACATCATCAAAAATAATCTTCTGATCTGCGTTTACATTTAATCTTACAACTTTTGTAACATTGGAATTAAGTTTATCATCAATTTCATTTTTTGAAAGATTAAGACAATCCTTATCATATTTTGCCTGAGGTAATTTTTGTTCTTGCTGTCTTTCTCTCAATGTTGTAAGTCTCTCAGGAGTACAGAAGCAATAGTATGCCATTCGTTTACTGATTAGTTCTTCAGCATATTTTTTATAGATATCGAGTCGCTGCGATTGAAAATACGGTCCGTTTTCACCACCAATTTCCGGACCTTCATCGAAATCTATACCTGCCCAATCAAGAGTTTTCAATAGGTTTTCAACTGCACCTTCAACAAATCTTTTCCTATCGGTGTCTTCAATTCGTAATATGATTTTCCCATTCTGATTTTTTGCGAACAAATAATTGTATAAAGCTGTTCTTAATCCGCCAATGTGCAAATAACCGGTAGGGCTCGGAGCAAATCTAACTCTTGGTGATGTTATGCTCATAATCTGTATTTAATTGCTTTTTAGTAAATGATAAAATGTTAAACAATAAAATTAACAAAATGAAACGAGTATGTAAAAACATTTATACGCTTCCGAATGAATGCCTTTGGCAAAAAAGATGATTATAATACGAATTCCATCTGACCTTAATTTAAAATTCCACCTTTGGCGGACAGGTATAAACAGATGAAAATTAAAATAGGTGGGTTTATATCATACGGAAAAATTATTGATAAAGTAAATTATCTTTTTTCTTGGACTGCTTTTTTCTTCTCGGTGTAATATTTTACTTTCTGAATAAATTCCTGACTGTCTATCGGTTTTGGGATATAATCGGTAGCTCCTGCTTCGAGGCATTTTTCTCTGTCACCTTTCATAGCAAAAGCTGTAAGCGCAATAATGGGAGTGTTTTTATATTCATCAAGCTGCCGTATTTTTTGTGTAGCTTCAAAACCGTTCATAACGGGCATTTGCATGTCCATTAAAATTAAATCATACTTTTGCTCTTTTACCTCATCAAGTGCTTCCTGTCCGTTTTCTACAACAACTATTGATTCGAACTTGTTTTTCTTTAGTAACCGGGTAACTATTATTTGAGAATGTTTGTAGTCCTCAACGAGTAAAATTTTAACCGCATCTTTTTTCTCTTTAACTTCTTCTGATGTTGATGGTTCGTCATACCTGTCTATCATCGCTCCTACAACATTCTGAAGCTCTTCAATATTTGTGCTACTCTTTAATAAAAGTTCTTCAAACAAACCATCAATTTTTTGCAGATCATCTGCATAACTTTCTTTTCCTGTGTATATGATAATCGGGAGTTTTGCAAAGTTTGGTTTTGATTTTATCAGTTTGATCAAATCAAATCCATCAATCTCAGGCATATCTAAATCAATAATTGCAAGATCCAAATCAATATTTTCTATCTTACCCATAACTTTTGATGAGTGAGATTCTGCAATAGCATTTAACCCTGCCTGCTGTACAGCTTCTTTAAGTAAGTTCAAAGTAGGCACGTCATCATCCACGATAAGAATATTTGAATCTTTACGAAGTTTGTAATGTGTTAAAACTTCAACAAGGTATTTATAATTTATCGGCTTAACAAAATATTCAACTGCGCCCATTAAAAATGCTTTTTGCTGTTCCGCTTCAACCGAACATATTACAACCGGTGTTTTTTTTGTTTGTGGAATTTCTCTTAATTTTTGAAGAAGTTCCAAACCGCTTGAATCAGGAAGAACGATATCCATCAAGATTGCAAGAAAAGTTTCCTTCTCTACAATTTGTAATGTTTGTTCTGCAGAATTAACTATTGTTGGTTCATAACCCCACTTCTGCAAATAATTACTTAACAATTTTGATGTTGCATAATCATCCTCAATGACAAGAACTTTATTAGTTTTTGATGATTTAGGTAATCCGCTTATCTGAGTTTCAACTTCGGATAATTTTTCAACCGGGATTGAAATGTAATACGATGTCCCTTTTCCCATAGTGCTTGTAATATCAATCTCACCGTTTAAATAATCTATGTATCTTTTTACTAATGTTAAACTTAAACCGGTTGTATTTCCAATTTTTTGTATTATAAGGTCATTCAATGTAAACGGAGCAAAAACATTTTCTAATTTATTGCTTGGTATACCTGAGCTTGTATCTGTTATTCGAAAATTAAGACGATTGTTTTCGGTAGAGAAAACGGAAACCGTTACTTTGCCTTGCTCTGTGAATCGCACTGCATTATTAATTACATTTAATAAAATGTATCTTAACTTTTGTGCATCAAGACTTAAAGACTCCGGCAATCCTTCATCAATATTAACTATAAAATCAATCCTACTTTTATCAACTTTTTCTTCAATTAATCTTAAAATATCTTTAATGAACTGAGAAACATTTACTACAGTAAGAGAAGTTTTACTTTCTCCAATATCCAACTTTGCAATTTCAATCAGGTCGTTCAAAATTGAAAGGAGATCGTATGCACTTTCTTTTAATGTATCAACATATTCACCTTGCGAGGGAGATAAATTTTCTTCGTTTAGAAGTGAAGCAAAACCCAAAATACTGTTAGTAGGAGTACGCAGTTCGTGTCCAATTGAGTTTACAACATTTCCTAATGTATTGCTTAAGCCACCTTTTTTAGTCATCCATAATTTTAAAAGGTTTCTGAGTGAATTTCCTATTACAATTATATTATCAACTTCGTTTTGGGTAATCTTACTTTTGCTGGCAATCTTTAGCAGGACTCTTTCGCGGTTGGAAATACTTATATGAAGACATCCTTCATTCATCATTACATCTGAAGCTGTAAATTCGCAACCAGTATCAAATTCAAACCGGGTTTCGGTTGAATCATTAATTGTCTGTTTGCAAACATTACATTTAAGAAATGAATTAGAAGTATAAGATTTTCTAGCCTGGCTGGATTTTCCTAATATCTCAAATTCATTATCATTTACTTTAAGAGTTAAAACAGCTGCTTCAAATTCGTATTCGTTAACTAAAAAATCGCATAGCTTATCGGGAAATTCCTTTGCTGATGTAAATGCCGAATTTACAAGGTCATTATATTTTGAAAGAAAATCTATTTTAGCACTAGTCATACTACTATGTGTTGCCCATGTATTATTTCATTCATCAAATAAATATATTAGGTATAAATATAATATACCAAGTTTAAATATAAATAAAGCAAATAGAAATGAAAAATCACTCTAAATTATTTAATTACAACAAAATACCTCCATCTGTTTTAATAATATTTAGCAAAGGATTTTCCTGCAGATTCTAATATCTAAAATCGATTTGCAAAGCGATCCTATTATCAACATTGCCAGTTATCTCATTAAAGCCGGAACTAATAGTTTCTTCCTTCGGTTTATAAGTTTCTGAATATTTTAAGGATAAAGTAAACAGACGCATCGGTTTGTATCTTAAAATTAGATACCATCTTATACCTTCCCCAAATAAGGCACGATTTGTTAGTACAC
>JBATTD010000702.1:0-11490 GCA_049670345.1 Ignavibacteriaceae bacterium | reverse complement strand
ATTTAATGAACTCCTTTACCGGATTCATGAGTACCATTGGTCTCGGGTCATCAATTGAAGGATTTAAAAATTCTATGGCTGTTGCCGGGCAAATAAACCCTGAATACATAATAAACATAAATGCCGGGGCAATAATATTTTTCCAGATTATTGTTTCCTACTTTGTTACAAGGTTAAAACCTTTCACAACAATTTACTGGGGTGTGATGATAACGGTAGTTAGTTTTTCAATATTAATTTTTGGTACTCTTGGCTGGGTTGTAGTAATTGGAATAATTGTCTTTTCATTCGGCGAAATGATGGCAAGTCCAAAATCAAAAGAATATACAGGAAAAATTGCACCCCGGGAAAAAGTTGCACTCTATATGGGTTATTTTTATTGGTGTGTTGCGCTCGGAAATTTATTTGGTGGAATTCTTTCCGGACAGCTTTACGCTGCTTTTGCAAGAGATATGCAGCGCCCGGATATAATGTGGTTTATTTTTGCGGCAATAGCATTTCTTACTGCAATACTGATTTTATTATATGACAGAATTGTGATTAAAAAGAAGTAAAATATCCTGATTATCATCTACTTTTTTTAATATTGATAAAAACAGAATTTGGGGAATTAATCGCCTGTTTCCGGTACTCCTTTTATATAAGTTGCAAGCTGGTCAATTATAAAAGTTTTTTCTTCAAGCACTGCATCAACAACATCACCAATGGAAATAATTCCAATCAATTTATCACTTTCCATAACAGGCAGATGTCTAATACGTTTTTGTATCATAACCGCTTGTGTATTATTAATTGTTTGGTCGGGATCAATACAAATGACATTGGAAGACATAATTTCATTTACAGGAATTTCTTTTGAAAATTTCCCTTTCAATACAACTTTACGCGCATAATCTCTCTCACTCATAATTCCGCACAATTTTCCATCCTTAAGAACAATCACAGCACCGATATTCTTATCAGCCATAAGTTTTAATGTATCGTAAACTGTTGTTTCAGGTGTAACAGAATATATCTGGTTTCCCTTTTTATTTAATATCTGCCGAATAGTTTCCATAATATTTCCTTTTTGATTCAATAATAGTAAATAATGTAATTCAATTCAACTAATATTTTTACTGATGGAATTTATTTAAAAGGAAGCGGAATTGTAAAGTTTTTGCTTTCAATCCCCACCCTATCTTTTTACTTAAGAACTTAAACTGTTTATTGCTTCTTCCCTTGTCTTAAAATATTCTAACAAGTTAAGAGATTTTGAGATTGAAAAAATTTCCGGTGGAAGTTTTGCAGGTTCAACAATCCTCATTTGTCCGTCTTTATCTTTTAATTCTTTTGAAGCATAAATTAAGACACCTAAAAAAATTGAATCGACAAATTTACATTGGCTCAAATCAACTACAATCTTTTTTCTATCTTCTTTGATCTCCGACTTCATAATCTTACTAAATTCATCAGCGTGTTGTGTAGTTGCGCTCGAACTTTTCACATCAATTATTAATATATCATTAACAAACTCTGTATTAAAATATTGATCCATCTTAAAAGTCAATCATTAAATGATTTGATACATTATTAACATAATTATTTTCCAATATAATAATAATTACTACAAAAGCTATTATTCATTTTTCATTAAAGAGTATTTTATAGCAAATAATATTTATCTTTCGTAAAAATATTTAATAAAAATGTGAGATAAAAAATTGGACTGGATTACAAACCCTGAATCACTTATTGCACTTTTGACTTTAACATTACTGGAAATCGTGCTCGGTATAGATAATATCATTTTTATTTCAATTCTGTCCGGTAAGCTGCCAAAGGAACAGCAGAATAAAGCAAGGCTTACGGGTTTAGCTCTTGCAATGATTTCTAGAATCCTTCTGCTTTTTTCTATTGTGTGGATAATGAAATTAACACTTCCCCTGTTTTCAATATTTGGTCACGAAATAAGCGGAAAAGATATAATACTAATTGCCGGGGGATTATTTTTAATCGGGAAAAGCACTTTTGAAATACACGATAAGCTTGAAGGAGGAGACGTTCACCAATCCGGTAAGGGAGTAAAATCCTTTGCTAACGTAATCATTCAAATAATGCTGCTCGATGTTGTCTTTTCCCTGGATTCGGTGATAACAGCCGTTGGTATGGCACGGGAACTAATTATAATGGTACTTGCTGTAATAATTGCTGTGGGAGTGATGATGGTATCTTCTAAAAGCATAAGCGATTTTGTTGAAAAACATCCGACTATCAAAATGCTGGCGCTCTCATTTTTATTGTTGATTGGTGTATCGCTCATAGCGGAAGGATTTGAACAGCACATTCCTAAAGGCTATATATATTTTGCAATGGCATTTTCTGTTTTTGTTGAAATGCTGAATCTGAAAATGAAAAGTAAAACAAAACCTATTGCCCTGCGAAACCGTTTTGCTGGTGATAAGTTGGAAGAGATTTAAACCCGCACTCAGTTTAAGGGAAGGATTTGCTATAAACTAAGCACTCCCAAATTCTTTCCTCTTCCTCTCTCAAAGCCATCTGTCAAACAAATAAGAAATAAATCTTTATTACCTTCTATAAGTTTTCTTCGCCGCATCTATATCTTCATCATCGGCTAATATACGCATACGTGCTTCAGCTCTTTTATCAGCAGTATTTCTTAGTCACAACAGGTAATCCCCAGTGTAATTTTTCCTCAATCATCTGTTTTTTTTATTTCGGATGTATTTGTCTTATTATAAATTATTTCTGTATATTGAAAATGACTCATATAAATAATTAAAAAATTAAAGCGAAGGAATAAAACATATTATTTGATATGTTTATTTGGATTCACTGCTTAATTTATTTTTAATATAATTTGAGGTATTGCCTATGATTTGATTTAATTTAAACGGTAGCTTATTATGTTTAAGATTTTAAGTTATGATTCATTAAAGTCTTATAACTTAAATGATAAAAAACATAAAACCACCTAAGTTCAGAGGGGAAAAACATATTTGCTAATGGTGCTACTAATGAACCATAATTGAAGGTGATGGATAATTTCGATTAAAGTTGCCGCTTATTAAATTAATAGTTATGGTCTTACAGGTAGTTCCAAAAGTTTTACTCTCAACTTAAATAGAGGTACGCTATGCGAAAATTTTACATTTTCCTATTAATATTGTTTTGCGCAACCATTTCTTTTGCGCAAGAAACAACTCTTAAGGGTAAAGTTAATGGTTCTGATGCTTTTGGTTCTGAACCTTCTCCTTTAGTGGGTGTTAACATTCTGGTAAAGAATACAGCAACGGGAACATCAACCGGATTAAATGGAGAATTTAGTTTGAATGTTAATAATCTTCCTGTTGATTTGGTTTTCTCATATATCGGATATGAGAAAAAAACAATAACGGTTAATAGCGGAGACTTTTTAGATGTGTTATTAGCTGTAGATGTTTACAGCTCCGATGATGTTTTAATTGTTGGATCGCGTTTCAGACCCAGAACATCGATTACTTCACCTGTCCCAATTGACAATATAAAACTTAAAGATCTGCAGTCAACTTCACAAACATCTCTTGATAAAATGCTTCACTACACCGTTCCTTCTTTTAATTCAACTCAACAGACAATTTCGGATGCTACTGCTCATTTTGATCCGGCAGATTTAAGAGGTTTAGGTCCAAGTCGTACTCTTGTTTTAATTAACGGAAAAAGAAAAAATCCTTCTGCTTTAGTTTATATAAATGATACACCGGGAAAAGGTGACGTTGGTGTTGATATGAACAGCATTCCAATTAATGCAGTAAAACGCGTGGAAGTTTTGCGTGATGGTGCTTCCGCTCAATATGGTTCAGATGCAATTGCCGGTGTGATAAATGTTATACTGAATGATCAAACTGAAAATACGGTAATCGGTGCCTACTCTGGCATTACAGAAGAAGGTGATGGTTTTCAAATTGGTGCTACTGTAAATACAGGATTAAAAATTGGTGAGGATGGATTTCTGAATGTATCAACAGGTTATTCAAATCAGCAAGAAACTAATCGTGCGGGAAGTCCTGGTAAGGATGATCTGTTCGGAGTACCTTCCACAGATCCCTGGATAATGGAGAATCCCAGTCTTGGAATGCATGTAGGTTTACCAAATATGAAATCCGCAAATACATACTATAATAGTGAAATTCATTTAGAAGATGGAGTTGAAGTTTATTCCTTCGGAGGCCTGGTATTTAGAGAGGGTTTAAGCTATGCTTTATATCGTGCACCATATTGGATTCCGGATCCGTTTTTTATCAAACATGATGAAGGAACTGACTATCAAGGATTTCAACCAACTTTCGAAACTTCTATATTCGATGCGCAATGGACGACTGGAGTCCGTTCTCAAACAGTAGGTTGGGATTATGACCTTAGTTACACATTTGGTAATAATACTGTTGATTATAAGGTTGATAATTCAATTAATGTCGATTTGGAGGAACTCAGTCCAACAGTATTTGACCCCGGTGGTTACGGATTTAATAATAGTATAATAAATTTTGATATTTCAAAGTTAGTTTTTAAAAAGTTATTTGTAAGTATCGGTACCGAATTTAGGCAAGAAAATTTTATTGCAATTGAAGGAGACGAAGCATCATTTTTTGGCGGAGGTGCGCAATCTTTTCCTGGCTTACAACCTCAGAATGCAGTAGATGCGAAACGTCAGAATATTGGTGTTTATTTAGATCTTGGTCTGGACGTTACGGATAATATTTATCTGGGCGGTGCTGTCCGCTTTGAAGATTATAGTGACTTTGGAGAGACTGTTAATTTTAAAGTAAACGGTCGTATTAAAACATCGGATAATAGATTTAGTCTTAGAGGCTCAGTCTCTTCCGGTTTCCGTGCACCATCATTACATCAAATTCATTTGAGTAATATTCAAACATTAATTTCTGCCGGTACAGTCAGTAATCAAGGAACTTTTAATAATGACAGTCCTGTTTTACGTCAACTGGGCGTAGATAAATTAAAAGAAGAAACCGCTACAAATATTACCTTTGGAGTTGCAGGCAGACCGATTGATGGTTTATTTGTTAGTGTTGATGTTTTTCAGATTGATCTGGATGACAGGGTTGTTTACTCCAGTTCTATTTTTACAGATGATACTTCAACTACAGTTTACCGCATTCTGCAGGCAAATAGCATTACCAGCTTAAAATTCTTTTTAAATGCCGTTAATACTCGCACACAGGGAATAGATGTTGTAGCTAGCTACGATTGGGGTAAATTGAGGTTAAATTTTGCAGCTTCTTTTCTTGATCATTCCATTCAAGGTAAAATTAATACACCTAAAGTTCTTGCAGATGATGGAATTGATATTTTCGATCGTAAAGAACAATCACGTATATTAACAGCAAGACCAACTGAAAAAGTAATTCTTGGTGCCTCCTATGATTTTGATCCATTAACTGTAGGTGTTACGGGAATTTATTTTGGAAGTGTAACATGGCAGCATGTTAATAATGGGCTTAATGGTGCTGACCTGGGTAATGGTCCGCTGCCAACTGATGACGCAGCTTTTGATCAGACTTTCTCTTCAAAAGTTTTAGTTGATTTATTTGCCAGTGTAAGAATCACTAATGAAATTTCATTTACAGTTTCCGTGAATAATCTACTTAATGTTTATCCTGATGTTATTGATACAAAAGGTGATTTTGTAACTGACCTTGGTGGTCGGTTTAAATATGCATGGGAAGTGAATCAATTTGGATTTAACGGACGTGTAATATTAGCAACTGTTAATATCAATTTATAATTAAATCAAATAAGCTTTTTCACCTAATGTTTTAAAGCCCATCAATCACTGATGGGCTTTTTATTTATTGATACTATTCAATTTATCAAATACAATGTGGCTCAACTATTTATTTGCTGATGTTCAATGGACTGTTTTTAAATAATCAGGTGGTTTAATACTTACTTTATTAATTATCGTTCTATTAGCAAAAATGCAAAAACCATTTCCAGTTACAATGACATAAGCCAATAAAGTCACATCCATTGGCTCACCAGGCTCTTTCGGGAAAACCCTATATCAATTGCGCATACAAATATGGATAAGCTTTTTTAAATGAAGTAATCATTAACTCAAAAGGCAAGTCGGGAAAAGAACCGTGGTCCGCTAAATAATCCATGTGCTTATCGCCTGATTCTGAGAACTCCTGGAAAACAGAATCGTTTTCTCCATCAAAGTCCAACGGTTTGACATTAAATTTCTTACAAAGTTCTTTGTTAAATGCCGGCGTTGCCTTAACCCATTTATCATTTATAAATAATTCAGTGTACCCATGAAAAACGAAAAGGTCGGTTCTCATTTTTTCAAGTACCTTATCCGTTGCAAGATGATTTTTAACGTCTGCAAATCCTAACCTGCTAGGCAAACCAATTACACGTGCTGCCGCAGCTAACAAAACCGCTTTGGGTACACAAAATGAACCTTCCAAACCTATCACATTGCTCGCAATAAACAATTCTTTTTTAATACCAATACTATCAAAATTATACAGAATACCATCACGTATCTTGTAAAATAATCTGAGAATTGCTTTTTTTTTATCCTTCTCGATACCTACCACATCATTGACAAATGTGATTACTTTGAGATCATCTGAATTAATGAATTCGGTTGGTTTTAAAAATTGGTTCAATGATTCTTTTTCGGACATCTGTCTTATCCACTAATTATACAAAATTATAAAAATTTTAGAAACCCGTTTCTAAAGGGAATCAAAAAAAACCTATAGATGGTTTCGTAGTTAATCTGGTAAAAGGGAGGGGCCTATGGGACTGTACCTCCCTTTTTGGAAAAATACAAAATTGATCACCTACGTACCAGATAATATAAGAATTTCAAAAATGCTTTCTACGTTAAAATATAACTTTTGTGAGCAGGACCTTTTAAATTTACCTCTTTTGCATTAATTATTGCGGAAGGATTTGAACAGCACATTCCTAAGGGTTATATATATTTTGCAATGGCATTTTCTGTTTTCGTTGAAATGCTGAATCTGAAAATGAAAAGTAAAACAAATCCTATTGCTATGCGAAACCGTTTTGCTGATGATAAGTTAGATGATAAAGAAATAAAATTGTTAGATACCTAATTCCATACCCAGTTACTAAATAATACAGTATTACCACTTAATAATTCTTCATAGCCATCTTCTTCAACACCAATACCTTTAATAGTCTTTATTATTTCAGCTCTTTCCGGAGAAATATCTTGTTCGGGGAATAAATCAAAGATGATATGAATTGAATAGTCCAGCGCATTAGTCTGCGTGGTGACACTACCTAACATATCTTTTATTTTAGAAATGTAAGGTAAAATTTTTATAGCAGCGTACTCCAGTTCAATTAAAATCAGATCATACTTTTTTATTTCTTCACATAAATCTTTTACATTACCCTTTGGCAAATGTGGAAAGAAGTAATCAAGTAATGCTTGAAGATTTTCTTCATTTAGCGGATATATATTCAAGTCTGATATGTTATCCATGCTGTATCTTTTTCAATAAATAAGAGAAGATTTCAAAAACCATTCCAGATGCAATTGTAAACATTTATTTGAATTAGCTTATAAATGCATTTTTCATAAGTAATTATAACGTATAAAAGAGCCTGGTTTATAAAATCTAATATCATTTATAACAATCCGCACTCATTTTTGCGGAAGGATTTGCCATTGATTATTTGGCGTGAAGTGTGCCGGGAGATTTCGAATTGCAGGTAGGACGACAACGACTTACTCCTTAATCGATAATTTATTTTGGATAAACTTGAAAAGAATTTAAGTAACTGGTTCGCTGCCGGTTTTTATAATCGCGGAAAGTACAACAAGAATTAAAGGTTATGATTCACCATTAAAGAGTGAGCAAGACTGTCAAGAGTACTTACATTAATGTCATTTAAAAATAAGGAAAGTCAATCAATTCTAATAATAAAACAATTAACTAATTAAAATACCTCTGCGGTACAGGGTCTTCTTTTATTAAAGGCACCAAAAATAATTTTGTTTTTGTTATCAATAATAATAACCGAAACCGTTCCTATTTTACTTCCTTTTTCTTTTCAAAGGCATTTTTCTGACTAAGTCTACGCCATGGCAGATATCTTGGTATAAGCCTTCCGCCGGCATCTTCAAAAAATAAATGACCTTTATCTAATGGAAAATTGAGTGCAGCTTCCAATGCAGGGTCCTTACCTGATTTATAATCATCATAAGTCATGGAGGTTGGAATATCCGGTGCTACAATATGTCTGTCATCAATTGCATCGGTCATGTTTTCATTATGCGTGGATACTCTAAAAGTTATAGTTGTTCCCGGAAGTTCAATAGGTTTATGATTTCCCCAGGCGCCATTTTTAAGCAGCGGGTGCGCTCCAGCCGGCTCTCCTACAATTATGGGATACGTCGCCATCTCCATCCAACCTATAAAAGCGAGGCCTGCAGATTGTGTAACCCTATGAGTAATAATATAAAGACCCCCCGGTCTGTCTATTTTCGGAGATTGTAGTATTTTGCGAACAAGGGCTTTGGCCATGTAGTCCCATCCGCCCTCATGATGTCTAAGATCAATAATTAAACGGTCTATTTCTTCACTCTCATTAATCGTTATGAACATTTCATCCAAAAATTTATCCCATGGTTTTTGTCTGTTATATCTGGGAATATTCATTTGAAAAAATACTGCACTTTTGTCTTTAATAATTTCGTACCAGTAGTTTTCTTCAACATTTCTCAGCCAAAAGGGGGCGACTACAAGGTCATCATGCCCCTGAATCCAACCTTTGGGAGCTTTAATGACAAAGGAAGTGCTCATAGCATTGGAATAACCTACTTTCTCTTCTGCCTCCAGGTACATTGTTATTTGTTTGTTATCCGGCATCACAAAAGTCCAGCTACCGCCTGTATCGCTTTCACTCAATCCAAGAGCGTGCAAAAGACTTGGGAACTGAATGTATAATTGAATCATATAGGTTGACATCCATTCATTTTCCGTTGGAAATTTGTTCATCAGTAACTCCCACGCATCATCAAAAGGAACATCATTTATGGCAATTACTTTAGCGCCTACGAGGTGCTTTAATTTTTCAGATGCAGCCCGGACATAGAGGCCATCACTAAATTTCCAGAATCTTAGTGAGTAGGAATCTTGCAGAAGTGTCTGTCCAAGTGGAAATGCTGAAGTATGAACATCTCCAGCCATTCCGACTAATCCTATTAATTCAACCAAATAGGCAATTTCACTAAGTTCGTCAGCTTGTGCAATTATACTATCAGCCTTTTCATCCCACTCTGCTTCGGTAAAATGTCTATATGGATTTGGGTGTTGCTCTTTTATTGTTTGGAGTACAATCTCCACACCCTCACTTATTTGCTCAGGACTGGGATTTGATATATTAGAACCTTTTGATTGGAATTCTTTTATCCTAAGGTTTTTTAATACATCCTGAAAGCGAACATCTTTTCTTACATTTTCCAGGTCAGAATCCCGGGTCATAGTTCCGGTATTATCAAACCCTGCTTCAATAGCCAGATTTAATGTATTTATGGAATTGTCAATATCCCCCATAAGTGAATAAGCGCAGGCCAAATTATATAAACCATTACGCTTATAATGCACTAATCCATCTGTGTGATCAGATTCCATGTAATCAGCCACCATTTTGTGATATTTAATGGCTCTTTCATAATTACCAGTGGTGTGATAACTGATAGATAAATTATATATTGATTCAATATCCTCTGGATTCAATTCTACAATTTTCTCATATATCTTAGCAGATTCAACATAACTGCCAGAGTAGAATAGGCTATCTGCCTTTTTCACCATGGTTCTCGCCTTGATAATATTTGGGGGTAAATCCCAATTATTATTAAACTGTTGTCCATAACTAATAAAGGCACTTGATTGAATAAATAGTGCTAGAAAAAAAACATTCTTGATGATCATAATTATATACCTATTTATTTTAATTCAAATTATCAGCTGATCACAAATCTGAATATTTAATAATTGTTCAACCTTACCTTACCCAGCGACTCAGCATCCGTCTAATAAAAATATTATCCTGGATAAACCTGCTCCAGATATCAGGAAAGAGAATGAGTGGTGATTATTTCAATCGCATCATAAGGTCGTTTAAAAATAAGGAATCCCAATCAATTCTTCTAATAAAAGTCAAAAAACCAGGTGAGATATTTACAAAAAAGTTTAAAACAAAAAAGCATCGGATACGCAAGCCAAATGTCCTTTGTCACTTTTGTATAGATCACAATAACTTCCAATATATCCGGCTTCGCTGGTAACCAGTAGTTACAATTATTTTAACTCTCAGTATTAAAATAACTGTTTATGTAAACAGCACCTTCAGAGCGAATAGTTAAAATCCTTGCACTTTCTTTCCCAAAAACCGATTCAATTAATTTTACATATCCTTCAACTAATTTAACGGGCAGGTACACTTGAATTGTTCCGGCAAATCCACCACCGTGCACACGGCATGCACCTTCTTTTATTTCCTCAATGTATCTTTCGGTAATAGCCAGTGCAAGTGCAACACCTTGTTCATAAACCTCTTTAGGAGAATAAATATTCTGCAGCCATTTAAAAGAAGAATTACCCGATTGATTAACTAATTCTAAATACTTACTAAAATCATTATTTCTAAGTCCAGCAACCTGGTGAACAACTTTTTCATTTTCTTCTATATAATGCATCGCTCTTAGAATAGCTCTATCACCTAATTCTGTTCTTAATTTTTTGCTGTTAGAGAGAAGATCATTCATAGAAACATCTCTGCAAAATTCTTTATTAAAAAATTTTGCTACAGATTTCATTTCATTGGGAATAGAGGCATAATCATCGGTTAAATCTGCATGACTCCCCCCGGTATCAACCATAATTATTTTATACCCTGTAGATTCAAAATCAAAATCTATTGTTTCTACTTTGGGAGCTTGCGGGTTTTCAAAATCGATGCTTATTATACCTCCAAAAGCAGATGCCATCTGATCCATTAGTCCACAAGGTTTTCCGAAATAATTGTTTTCAGCATGCTGCCCTGCTATAGCAATTTGCTTTGATGAAATTTTATTCTCATTATAAAGTGCATTGAAAATAGTTCCAATTAATACTTCGATAGATGCAGATGAACTTAATCCGGAACCTGTTAAAACTTCACTCGAAACAAATGCATTAAATCCTCCAACTCCATAACCCAGTTCTGTAAACTGGAAAGCAATACCACGAATTAACGAGTTAGTAGTTCCTTCCTCTTCTCTCTTTTTTTTCAGTTCATTAAGATTAACAAAGAATGGTGTATCGTATCCTTCAGAATAGATTGTTACATCGTTACTATTATTATAATTACATACAGAAATTGTATCAAGATTAACACTGGCTGCCAGAACGCGCCCATGGTTATGATCAGTATGATTACCCCCTAACTCAGTAC
>JBATTD010000701.1:0-5579 GCA_049670345.1 Ignavibacteriaceae bacterium | reverse complement strand
CTATTTGATTGATCCATATTTGTAATCCGATGCCTTCAGGATATTGAGGTGCTTCCAGATCGATATACCATAAAGGACATACGAACGTTAACAATACCATTAACGCCGCAATAATAATAAGTATTTTTGATTTAGTTTCCATCTTTCCCCGATGTTAAAAATAAAAAATGGTGCTGTGTTAGTATTAAATAATATATGGTAGCCGCAACTTTCAAGTTGCGTGCGTTGTTTAAAACGCAAGCTGAAGCTTGCGACTACCAATTTATTCAGAAATTACAACCCCGTCAAACCTTAACTATTTAGTTACCAATTTTATATGAAATTGGAACATTTGATCCTTTTGCTGAAACCCTTATATAACCCTGCATCTCCTGGTGAAGTGCCGAGCAAAAGTCAGTACAGTAAAAAGGATATATACCTGCAAATTGAGGTCTCCACGTATAAGTTTCCGTTACTCCCGGCATGATCAGTAATTCAGCAGTTCTGGCTCCTTTCACAGCAAAACCGTGAGGAATATCCCAATCCTGCTCCAGGTTGGTAAGATGGAAATAAACAACATCACCAACTTTTATTCCTTCAATATTATCCGGTGCAAAGTGAGTTCTAATTGTAGTCATATAAACGTGAACCTCGTTACCATTTCTTTCAACACGAGCATCCTTTTCAGCTTTTGTTACGTATGGATGTTCATTTTCCTCAATCGGATAAATTTTGCGTGAATTTTTTACAAGAAGATCAGCCGGTAAAGATTGTGCATAATGCGGTTCACCAATCGTTGGGAAATCCAGCAATAGTTTCATTTTATCACCGGAGATATCAATTAGTTGTGCTGATTGAGTTAATTCTGGTCCCGTTGGAAGATATCTGTCTTTGGTTATTTTATTAAGAGCAACAACATATTTACCCCAGGGTTTTTTGCTGTCGCCGCCGGGAATGCTAAGATGACCAATTGAATAATAAGTAGGAATCCTATCAACAACCTGCCATGTTCCTAATTCCCATTTTACAATTTCGGATGAAATGAATGCAGATGTATAAGCAAAACCTTTTCCGTCAAATTCAGTATGTAGTGGTCCTAATCCGCAATTTTCAACTTCGCCCGCTATAACTGATTCATATTTAAGAACCGGAATACCCTGGGCATCACCATCGAACTCCTCATTCTCTATAGCTTTAAGCATTTTACTAAAGGAATGAACAGGAATTACAGTAGCTAATTTTCCGCCGGCAACAATATATTCTCCCGATGGATCAACATCCACACCGTGCGGTGATTTTGGGGTCGGAAGGTAGTAGATCAATCCGGGGCAATCATTTGGATTTAATACTTTAACATCATTATTCTTTTCAGAGAAAGCCATGTGTTTCTTTTCATCAAAATGATTTCTATAGTAAGTGGCTTTCATCGTTTTAAAATTACCGGCAGCAATGAATTCTTCTGCTTTTTTCCAGTTAACTGCGGCAACAAAATCTTTATCATTTTGTGATGCATTCACTTCAAGAAGAGTATTTGCCTGCTCAGTATTATAACTTGTAAAGAATGCCCATCCGTGAGAAGGACCTTTACCAGCATGTGCAAGATCATAATCGAAACCAGGCACTAAAATCTGGAAAGCAATTGACATTTCTCCATCAGCGGCTACACTAATAAAGGTTAATGTACCTTTGAAGTTTTCTTTGTAAGAGTCTATCGGCACATCCCTGTTTGGAATAGGAACACTGAACCTTGTTGAAGCAACAATGTATTCACCGTTCTCGGTTGTAAACGGAGATCCGTGGTTACCACCTGAATTTGGAATTTCAATTATTTCGGCGGTTGTAAAAGTTGAAAGATCAATTCTTGCAACGCGCGGTGTATTGTTTGCATTAATAAATAACCACTTTCCATCAGGAACACCATTAGTTTGAGATAGCTCCGGATGGTGAGCATCATCCCATGGTAAAAATCCAAAAGATGTATTCAACATTGGTCTGGATTCCTCAGAATAGCCGTAGGATTTTTCAGGGTCCTGTGAAAAAACGGGAATCACTCTGAAAAGTCTTCCTGAAGGCAGCCCGTATACACTAACCTGCCCGCTAAATCCGCCGGAAGCGAACATATAAAAATCATCATAACTTCCGGGTGGAACGAAAACCTGGTCAGCCGTACTGCCACCTAAAACATCTTTTTGCTGCTGGCAGCCCGAATGAATCAGCGCAAATACCGCAACAAATGAGGCGGCAATAAGAAGCGCTTTTAAGTACTTTTTACTCATAATTCTCTCCTCTTAAATTAGTTAGTATTTTTCTGTGTAAGCTCTTCGTCAAGAACCCTGAAGTAATCAAGTAGTGCAAGGGCATCTTTAACATTAATATTTTGATTTGTCATCTTTTGAAGATTATACTTTATTAACATCTCCTGGGCATGAGGATGTTTTTCAGTGTTCTCATCAGGATTCATTACCATGTTCATAAAAAATTCAGGTGATACTCTCTGAAGAACATTACGCTGAGCAGGACCTGTATATTTTTCATCAAGTTTATGACATGTTGCACATTTCGATTCAAAAATCTTTTCTCCCTCAAGAGCACGGGCTTTATCAATCGGTCCTAATTTTAATTCTTTTTTTATCGGACCTATTCCATGCTTAAGTTCAAAATCTGTTAAACCTGAAGGATTAGTTTTTTGAACATTGGAAAACTCGTCCGATTCGCTTTCATTCGAATCCCCACCGCATCCAGCAAGTAATACAAAAGCCAGAGCTGTGAAAACCGTAAATGAAATTATTTCCCTTAACACAATTTTTGATATTTTTTTCATCCTATAACCTTTTAATTAATACATAATTTTTTAAATCGTTTCCGTTACATAATCGGATTTATTTGTCTGATTAAAATTAACGAATTAATTTATATGTGTCAAATTAATTTTTGTCTGGTAGAAATCATAATTTAATATAACCTGGTTACCGGGTAATTTCGCTTATGTCAAGCCATTCAATAGTTTCGTGTTTTTTATCAAGCCGTTCATCAAACAACTTCCCAATCTCTGCACCAATTATAAATACCACAGCAGTATAGTAAATCCAAAAAGCTACTACAACGCCTAAAGCATAAGCACCGTAAATTCTGCTAAAAGTTGTAAAACTTGCAAGATACATTCCGAAAAGCACTTTAGCTCCGACCCATAACAAAGCAGCCCACAACGCCCCGATTAAAACAGAACGTTTGCGGATCTTTACAATGGGCATAAATTTGTACATTAAAGTAAAGAGGAAATACATTATAATGAATGAAATTGAGGTCGAGAAAAACTGCTGAAATATTGGTTTGTTGAAGAATTGAAGATAAGGTGTTACCTCCGCAAATGAGCTGAAAAAATCTACCAAAGGCAGCAGCATTGTTGTGATAAAAAAGGTAAGAACCACAATAAGAATAACAATAAAATCCCGCAACTTACCCAAAAATATATTCATGTCAAGGTCGGTCCCGAATATCTTGTTTAAAACTGTTCGTAAACTACTGGCGAATCCGCTTGCCGCGAAGAACAAGCCGATTATACCAACAAATCCTGCTAAATTTCTAAACTCAATAACTTCTCTAACTCTTTCAAATATTACGTTCTCAACAAAATCAGCATAACCCTCGTAAGGAATTAATGTTTCTATCAGAGTAATAATCTGCAACTCAACCTCGGCAGAATTTAAAAACTTACCGAGAAGCCAGAAGATGATGAGTATGAAAGGAATAATACAGACGAACAGCGAAAACGCAAGACCGCCTGAAAGCAAGAAAACATGATGCCGGTCAATCCTATCATATAGCCCGCCAAAATAGTGCCTAGAAAAAGTTTTAAATTTATGCCAGGATGGTTTTAAGTGAAGAGTGAAACGTAATTTTCGGAAGTACTTGTAGAGTTTTGAAGTCCTGATTTTATTTAAGATCTTATTTTTCACTGTTCATTATATTTGGAATTGTGCTGTAATAAAGATCAGATATTTTAGTTAACTCTAAATCAATTTCATTATTTATTTTGAAACTTTCCCCTCCTGCTTTACCAAGATAAGTAAACGGCTGATTAAATTCCTTCAGCTTTGATTCAAAATTTTCTTTATTATTTGGTGATAGGGATACAATTATTCTCGATTGGCTTTCTGAAAATAATGAGAAATCGGTTCTTGTTTTTATTGGGATATCAACTTCCGCACCAAGCATTTTCTCATCATCAATTATACAGCACTCAGCCAAACAACAAGCTATTCCACCTTCTGATACATCGTGAGCAGAATTTACAAGATCATCTTTAATTAAAGATAAAAGAGAATCATGTAAATGTTTTTCAACCGGTAGATTAATTTGAGGTGAATCACCTGCAACCTTTTTGTGAATTACTTTCAAGTATTCACTTCCGCCGAGTTCTTCTTTATCTTCACCTAATAAATAAATAAGATCACCTTCATTTTTAAAATACGATGTGGTAATGTTTTTCAAATCTTCAATCAAACCAACCATTCCTATAGTTGGTGTAGGATAAACAGCCGTATCCGGTGATTCATTATAGAAACTAACATTACCGCCTGTAACAGGTGTGTCAAAAAACCTGCATGCCTCACCCATGCCCTCGATCGCTTTTGCAAACTGCCAGTAAACTTCGGGTTTGTATGGGTTGCCAAAATTCAAACAGTTTGTTATTGCCAAAGGACTTCCGCCTGAGCAAACAATGTTTCTGGCAGCTTCGGCAACGGCTATCTTTGTTCCTTCTTGGGGGTTAAGATAAACATAACGAGCGTTGCAATCGGTTTTCATTGCAAGTGCTTTGTTGGTTCCTTTTAGATAAATAACTGCGGCGTCGCATCCTGGACCAACTATTGTATTTGTTCTCACCATCGAATCATACTGTTCATAAACCCACTTTTTAGAAACGATATTAGGTGAGGAAAAAACTTTAACAAAAGCTTCCTGAATATTTTCTGGTTCAGAAAGTGAGAAAAAATCAAACGCTCTTGTTTGTTTTAAATACGATGCTTCTTTTTGTTCTCTATTATAAACAGGTGCTCCCCCGCCAAGGACCATATCATACGGAGGAAGGACCGCTTTCGTTTCACCCTGGTAATCAACAGTAAGCATTCCGTCTTTTGTGACTTCGCCAATTATTTCGCAATGAAGATCCCATTTCTCAAAAACTTTTTTCACTCTGTCTTCGTAACCATTTTTAACCACGCACAGCATTCTTTCCTGGCTTTCGGAAAGCATGATTTCATAAGCGCTCATTCCGTCTTCACGCATGGGAACTTTATCGAGATTAATTTTCATCCCGGAATTACCCTTTTCGCTCATCTCTGTTGTTGAACAGGCAATTCCCGCAGCACCCATATCCTGGATTCCTATAAGCCACCCGTTTTTAATTATTTCCAAAGATGCTTCGAGTAAAAGTTTTTCAGTAAACGGATCCCCAACCTGAACAGATGGACGCTTTGCTTCCGATTTTTCCGATAGTTCTTCCGAAGCAAATGTAGCCCCGTGAATTCCGTCTCTTCCCGTTGAAGAACCAACTATCATAACAGGATTTCCCTCACCTTTGGAAATTGCACTTGCATACT
>JBATTD010000700.1:0-2063 GCA_049670345.1 Ignavibacteriaceae bacterium | reverse complement strand
ATTTAAAATTCTTTTCACAGACTTTTCTTTTGTCATTCTATCTTTGGTTAAAAAATATTGCATTATGTAAACTCGGCACCTGCCTGCCTATGGCAGGCGTAACCTAAACAATTAATCCTACAACTTAGCAAGTTCTTACATTTACTTTACTTAACAAAGAAAGTGCTTTAAAACGCATTTATGGGCTTTAAAAGGCATTAATTGAAAGACTAATTAATGCAGAAGAGTTGTATGACTAAAAAGATGTTTTTCCATATATTAAACTTGAATAATTGGATAATCTTATTATGGTCGGTAAAACAATATCACATTATAAAATATTAGAGAAGTTAGGCGGGGGTGGAATGGGTGTAGTCTACAAAGCCGAGGATACTAAACTCGATCGCATAGTTGCTCTGAAGTTTTTACCTCCGCATATGCTTGCTGACAAAGAAGCAGAACAACGATTTATTTCCGAAGCAAAATCAGCATCATCTTTAGACCATCCCAACATTTGTACAATTCACGATATAAATAAAACAGAAGATGATCAGTTTTACATTGTAATGGGATATTATACGGGTGAGACGCTAAAAAAGAAACTAGATGCCGGATCATTACAAACTGATACTGCAATAGATTATGCTACTCAAATTGCAGCCGGATTAGCAAGAGCGCACGAAGCAGGTATCATTCATCGCGATATCAAACCTGCAAACATTATGATAACTGATAGAGATGAAGTTAAGATACTAGACTTTGGACTTGCTAAAACATCGACTGAACCGAGTATTACTAAGATGGGATCAACTGCTGGCACTGTTTTATATATGTCTCCAGAACAGGTAAGAGGAGAAACAGTTGATCATAGAACTGATATTTGGTCACTTGGGATTATTCTTTATGAGCTGATAACAGGTCAAGCGCCATTTAAAGGAGATTATGATCAGGCAGTTACTTATTCTATAATAAACGAAGAACCTGAGCCTTTGACTGGATTAAGGACAGGTGTACCGATGGAATTAGAGCGAATTGCTAATAAAACTTTATCCAAAAATTCTGAAGAACGCTATCAGCATATTGATGATTTTATTGCTGACTTAAATAAAATTAAAAAAGAAATTAGTGCCAGAACAGCAACAGCTATTCATTCCCCGACAGAAATAAAGAAATCACATTGGAAAAAATTTATTCCAATTTTGATTGGTGCAGTTATAGTGATTGTCATAGTCTTTTGGTTACAAAAGTTATTTATTCAAAGTGATGAGTCACCCGAACTAGTTTATAAAGAAAAATCAATTGCAGTCCTCCCTTTTACAACGATTACCAGAACTGAAGATGGTGAAAGTTTTGCCGATGGAATTCACGATGACATCCTAATCCAGCTTGCAAAAATTGGTGATCTGCTTGTTCTGGCAAGAACATCTGTTATCCAATATAAGAATACGCAGAAACGCCCCAGAGAGATTGCAGAGGAATTGGGTGTCTTATATCTGCTCGAGGGAAGTGTAAGAAGAGTAGGTGACAAAGTACGCATTGTGGCTCAATTGATAGATGCAAAAACAGAAGGACATTTATGGGCTGAAAACTACGACAGAGATTATTCAGATATCTTTGCAATCCAAAGTGATGTGGCACAGAAGATAGCAAATGCACTTAAGGTAACTCTGACTGATGAAGAGAAACGCTATATAGAACGAAAACCTACAGAAAATATGGAAGCCTATGATTACTATCTAAAAGGTAATTATTATTGGGATAATTATGATACAAAGGAAGGTAATGAGATGGCAATTCAAATGTTTGAGAAAGCTGTGGAACTAGATCCTAACTTTGTTGATGCTTATTTGAAACTTTCAATTGTCCATTCAGCATTATACTCTAGTTGGGGGTGGAATCGCAATGAAAGCCGTCGTATTATGGCTAAGGATGCATTGGATAAAGCAATTAGTATCGATCCCGAACATCCGGGAATAGGTGTTGCGAATGGACAATATTATAGTGCCGTAAGAGATTTAGATAAAGCATTTAAAGAATACAAAGCTGTACTCGAAAAGCAACCTAACAACAGCGATGTTTATCGG
>JBATTD010000699.1:0-3459 GCA_049670345.1 Ignavibacteriaceae bacterium | reverse complement strand
CAGCTCTACTTCAACAAAATCATTTTCTTTGTTTCGATAAAATTTCCTGCCTGTAAATGATAGAAATAAATTCCTATACGACCACGGATAATATTCACAGTTAACAAGTTTAATTGTGCTCAATCTCTAATTTATCTCCTAATTTTCTCAGACTCCTGACAATAACGAACATTAAAAACAACAAACTAATCAAAGACCATATTATCATAAGTACTATTGTTACCAGCACATTTGTTAAATCCAAATCAAATTGAAATTGCATTTGTTGAAATTTCCAAACATTATTTTCTTTGACCATAATGCCGGTTAAACGTAATGGTAAAACTAACAAACTTGATAAATCAAACTTTACATAACCTATTGTTGAAATCCAGGCAACATTTCCGGAGGATGAAATATTTGAATTGTTAATCAGAAATGTACAATCTCCCCATCTGTACCAGTCAGCAAATACTAATCTAGTTGCTGCTTTATGATTCCTTAAAACTTCGTTAGGCATGGTTCCCAGAACCAATACATTTTCTTTAGAGAATAACTCATCCGTAAATAGTTTAATCTTTGATGTATCGCGCTTTGTATATCCATCTTGAAACTTATTTAATTGATGAATGATTTCCGATCTTACCTCTTCAGGTGCATTGCCCTTAGAATAGATATACGAATCAGGTGAATCATAATATACTTCATGCGGATGTAACAAAGCCCTGGTGAGTGTATATAGCATGAATAAAGCAAATAATGTATGCAACAGATGCTTAATTATTTTCATTTTATTTCCCTTTATAAAAAGTTTTAATCAGAAGAGCCTTTGCAATTTATTTATTATTCCTTTTTTCATTTGTTTCTTCCAATTTTTCTTTTGCATATTCCGAATCAGGATTAATTGTAAGCGCTATATTAAACTCAGCAACAGCTTCATCATACTTTCCTTTTAGTAAATAAGCATTTCCAAGAGAATTGTGTGTCCAGGATTTTTCTGGAGCAAGTGTTACGGTTTTTTTATACTTCTCAATTGCTTCATTAATCCGATTTTGTTCTATAAGCAGAGAACCATATTCATTAAAAAGTACTAATTGTAACTCCTGATTATCACTCTCTATATTTTCAAGAAGTTTGCATTCATTTTCTGCTTTGTTGTATTCTTCCAGTTCATTGTAAATTCTAATTAACAATATTCTACCCTGCCATTCATCAAGTTTAGCAGCTATAGTTGCATGTTCAATGGCTTTGTCATAGCTACCGCCAAATATTCCTGGTGCCTGGAAATAGAAATTAGCTAGTAAAATTCTAGCTCCTAAATGATTGGGATTTAACCTCAAGGCTGTTTTGGCTTCATCTTTTATGTTTCCTGCTAAGAAAGGTAATCTGAAAATGCTGGCATCATTGGCATCTTCACCATATAACCTTCCTAAATCATAATGATAATCTGCATTATCATTATCCAGTTCAACTGCTCTTTCACATTCTTCAATTGCACCATCAAGATTTTTTAACATAAAAAGTGTATACCCCAGGTAATAATGTGCCTCTGCATTTTTCTCATTGCTATCAATAATTATTTCCAGCATTGCTTGTGCTTTTTCATAATTCTTCTGGTTATAATAATTAAGTGCCTCTTGTACTTTTTTGTCATTCGATCGTAAGGTATCAATGCTTCCTTGAGCCAATATTTGTGTAAGAGTTATAAATACAATTAGAGTAATAGTTTTTAACATCAGTTACACCTATAGTTTTTTTGTATAATATTTTATTAAAGGCATTTGTAAGTAGGCTGATTGACAGACTCACTCAATATTCAATAGTATAGTGAAGATTCTAAACAATAAATGATAATATTCAGCTAATTTTAGAAAAGGATCAATATACATTATGGATTAGAGTGCGCAAATTTCATTTTAAAAGACACATTTTTTTGATTTGAGAAAATCCGTGATCGGAATTAATTTTATAAAAATATATTCCACTCGATACGTCACTGGCATCAAATTTAAATGAGTAATGACCCTTGTTATAAAATTTATTTTCAATCAATGTTTGTATTTCTTTGCCGAACACATTAAAAATTCGCATCGTAATTCTAGCTGGTATTTTTAACTCAAAAGAAATCACCGTCTCTGTATTAAATGGATTGGGATAATTCTGAAAAAGCTGAATTTTTTTTGGTAATGAATTAAAGGATTGTCCACTTTCGTTTACTGAATTTGGGTTTGTAATCGGCTTCCAATCAGGATCAATGGCTTGACCATTCGTATTCGTTATTCTTGTTTGATTCGAACCATCCGCATTCATGGTATAAATTTCATAATGACCATCCCGCATTGAAATAAAGGCGATCTTCGTTCCGTCAGGCGACCAGTTGGGGTCTTCATCGTCTATTGAATTGTTTGTGATCCGAACCTGGTTAGTACCATCGATATTCATCACATAGATTTCATGATTCCCGTCTCGTTTAGACTGAAATGTAATTTTACTACCATCCGGTGAAAATTTCGGCCACCAGTCTTCGGAAGGGTTATCAGTTAACTTGATCGGATTGGATCCGTCAGAATTCATTATCCAAATATCCCCACCGCCATCAACGTAGTTAAAATAAGTGATCTTTGAACCATCTGGTGACCAATCCGGGCCCTGTCCTTCCACATCTCCCAAGCGATGTAAATTGCTGCCATCAGAATTTATAACCCAGATTTCCGAATCTCCAGGTTGGCGATGAATAACTTCGTGCAAATACGATTCTATTCCCATCAGGCGACCAATCAGGACTTCAGTCTAATGTGTCTGAAGCATTTGTTAGTCGCTGAATATTTGTGCCCTCTGCATTCATCATATATAGCGACCACGTTTGATCATTTAAATGATTATAGAACGCAATCTTAGTTGCATCAGGAGAATAGGCAGGTCCATAAAGTCTTCCAGGTTTGTTAGTAAGCTGGGTCTTACCGCTGCCATCCGAATTTATAGTATATATCTGAGCGTTACCATTTGGTTCTGTAATTGCATACGCAATAACATTCGTCGAGTCTTGATTAAGAAAATCATATGCAAAAGTATTGCTGTAAAATGCATAGATAGTAAACAATAAAATTCCGATAAAAACTCCTTTTGATTTCATTGTACACCTCCCTTACTTCAATTTTTTTGGTTTAAGATCTTCTATGATTTTTGCATCCACCCAGTAGAAATGCGTTTACCTACTAGGAAAATGATTAGAAAATGATACAAGAAAAATGAGAATAATAATTGGGCAATTAATTCTTTGATATTGTCAATAGACCTTATTCATAAATTTGTCTCCATTTGGTTATAACAGAATAACAGATTCACACTTATTTTAGTAAAACCATCTTCTTTGTCTCAACAAAAGAGCCTGCTTTTAGTATATAAAAGTAAACTCCACTTGGTAATCCTGTTGCATCAAACTTAACCTCATAAATCCCTGCAGATTTTTCTTCATTAAAT
>JBATTD010000698.1:0-17619 GCA_049670345.1 Ignavibacteriaceae bacterium | reverse complement strand
GTTATAATTTATTTCGTTAATCACTATCGAGCTGCTTCCACCGCTGTCAACTTCAAAAATTGCTGTTGCGGTAATATCGCCCTCTAATATTACCGTAACAGTTTGTGAATCAGCATTTGCAATTCCCGCCCATCCAACAAAACGGTATCCGGCATTTGGAATTGCTTTTATCGGAACAGGTGTATCATTGAAATAGCTCCCTGTCCATAGAAAAGAAGAGACCTTAAGTTTATTGATTTTAATTTTTCCTGAATTTTCCGGTGAGACATTTAACGTAACATTACTTGTTCCGCTCAAATTAAAATAATTTATATAATATTGAGTTAATGGAGCGTGTCGATTTTCTGCAAACTCAATAAGATCAGCTACATCAGATTGCCAGTCACTAAACGATCTGCCCCATCTTGTACTATGGCGTGGAATATCCTGCTCTATTTTTACTTTCATACTGTTTATTAGATTAACCACAGAATCTGCTATAAAATTTGAGTTTAATAAATCTGCATATCGATTTATAAAATTATTAGTGAACTCCTGGTTCTCTAACAGCTTTCTTAAAAGGAAGGTTGACCATGGCGGATTTGGCCATCCAGGACCATTTGGTTCCGTTGCAAATTCCAGAGTGTTATTCAAATATCCTTCATCATAAAGACCAAAACCAAAATCAGTATCGAATAAAAACCAACGCCATCTTCCGTCGGGGATTCTTTCCCGCCAGTATTTTATATTGCTTCCCGGCCAGTCTGTGTTATCAAAATATATTTCCGAAACCTGATACATTATAAAATTATCAACATCCATTTGTGTTTTTATGTATTCGTAATTCGATTGAATACTCAAATCATTATTTTCTAAAAAATCTAACATTGCAAAATAATGATCGGTTGTTCCTGCTATAGGATCCCATCCATCAAGCTGGAGTATATCAAGATTATTTGGATCAACCCCGTGATGAGCAGTAAGATAATTTTCATTTATTTTCTCGCGTATGTTATGAATTCCCCAATACTCACCGTTTAGGAAAACAACAGTTGGTTTATAAGCCAGTATATCCAATTCACTGCCGAAGAGAGTGTATTGCATCATTGCATCGCGAAACATTGTGTATTCCCAATCCTGTCCGCCGTTTCTTAGTACAATATTATCAAACGTATCATAAGGTAACTCAGGGAAAATTTGATAATTAATCTTTTCAAAATTATAAACGTCTCTGGCATAAATCGCGAGTGATTTCTGATCGAAGCCTCTGCTCCATCCGCCATAGATTTTTACACCGGCATCAATACTGAATGCCTGCATTCCATCGGGCTCATACAATTCAATGTGAATTGGTTTTTCCCAATCCTGCCAAAAGTTAGCACCATGATAAGGGAATTCAGGTTCGGCACTATCACCGAGTACATAAATTCCAAATTCCTCATCCCATAAATTTTCCGGATTGATAGAAACTGATACAATTGGCAAAGAAATATTCTCATTTATTAAATAAGTGTTTGTAACAGTTTTACTTGCTAAAAGATCATCTGCAAAAACTTTGGCTCTTACAACTTTAGTTTCACTCACAGATATTGAAGAAGTATAAAAAGATGAATTTGTTGTTGGGACTGATCCATCGGTTGTATAATAAATTTGAGACAGCGGCACACTGCTGGTTAATTCAACCGATACAGAACCAACATATGGTCCTCCATCAATTGAGAATACAGGTGGATCGGCAATACCCGAGAATCCTAAAGAATTATTAGACGAGCCGGGAGTTGGATCATCAAAAAAATACCAGGAAGAATTTCCATCAGGTTGTCTTCCATAAGAAATATCAGTTGGAATCGGGTCTGGTGTAATTTGATCAATTATCACTCCCTGCGGATTTGAAAGTAGAACAGGTTCGCCAGAACTTTTTAATTTAAAGTTTGTATGAAGTTCTTCGCCGGGAATCCCTCTATCCTTTCCCGAAGCAAAAATAATCACAAAACTATAAGGAGCAATTGTTACGTTGGGGAAACTCCACTTCACATTATTATTCAGATCATCGGATAAAAAGTAACCATTTAAATTTATAGCTGAGCCGGATGGATTGTAAATCTCTATCCAATCTTTGTAATCACCATCTTCATCCGCAAATGTAGAGAGATTGGCAGGCGTCATTTCATTTATTACGGGTGATTGACTGAAAAGCGGGAAAGCAGATAATGTAATTGCAATCGTGGTTATAAATAGCATCCTTCTTTTCATTTTTCTATTCCTAATAAATAATTTTATCTGATGAAGATGACTAAAAACTTTCTTCATCGTGATACAAATTAACATTCGAGATTCCATCAATTCCTTTAAGTTCTCGAACAAATTTGGCATTTAAGTTCTTATCTTTTAAATCGATGTAATAAGATAATTCCATACCATTATCAACACCATTGGATTTTACATTAAGTATGTTTGATCTTTGGCAGAACTTTTTTATCACATCTGCGTATGGTGATTCATCAGATCCATTTAGTGTGAGGTAATTAAACTGTAATAAATATTTTTCTTTTCGGGCAGATAAAAAATTTGTTTTTGTAAGTAAGGTGAGGATTGTACCGACAAGTAACGTTCCCCAGATAGCCACAAAATGAAGTCCAACCCCTGCTGCCATTCCTATTACAAGGGAAAAGAAAATGTACACAATATCCATAGTTTCTTTCACAGCTGTCCGGAATCTTATTATAGACATAGCTCCGACCAACCCGAACGCTCTCGCAAGATTATTACCGATAACGATTATCACGATAGAAGTAATCATTGAAAGAACAACAAGCGAATGGATAAATGAAACAGAATAACCCGGACCCCTATAAGTTAACTTATAAAAGAGAGCTATGATTAAACTGCAGACAAGTGCAACTGCCAGGTTTTCAATTACAGTTCCAACAGTAAGCGGAAAGTTTACTATGTTATTAAAATCCTGAAGCATACCGTCTTTTTGCCTGGTTTATTTTTTGTGTCATTAGTAAACCCGGAATTACAAGATTTTTATGCCTGTTTAATGGGTTTATTTTTCTGTCCTGGTCAATGCAAATTGTGTATTTCGAAACCGGTCTCCGTTGTAGATTATACCTGGTTAAAATATCTTGCAGCCATGAAGGAAATGAACAAGTGAACTTTATCTCAAGAATCACTGTATTTGCCGGAACCTTTTGTAAATGTTCTTCCTCGAACAGATCATCATATTCCGGAAATGATAAAAACCTAAGATCTTTATCAAATGTTATTCTAAGGTTCTTATCAAATTTGTAATAGAATGGTTCCCGTTCGTATGTAGTTAGAATGGTCGGACTCAGATGATCATTTGTATAATAATATAAAAATTTCTCCGCATCATCCAAAGAACGGCCGTTTGAGCCTGGGTTTAACATATATGCTTTAGCGTTACCGGTTTCAAGAATTTTCGGGAGGTCACCGTATAATAAAGGTGAGCGGTTTTTGGAGATAAAATTTTGATTCTTTCTTTTTATTTCAAGAAAAATTATACTCTCACCGAATGAATCATTATATCCCCTTACTCTTAATTTCTTCCTATCCTTTAAACCCTCAACTTTGTCAACATAATACTGCCATTCTGGAGTATCGAAATAAATACTCCTAACTGTATATTCTTTCTTATCTTTTCGATCTGCATATTCATCAAGCTTTAAATACGGCAGCATTTCTCTTTTTATTTGTTCAAATCTTGAAACAGGTATAAGGTATTTATATTCTAAACGCATTTTTGTTTTTTATTAAAAAATTTCGGAGTTAAAAATTCGTTTTATGTGTTCGGCTATTTCAATCTCCCCGCATTCAATATTACATTTAACCAATAAGCCAGGCATAAAGTTATTAGAAGATTCACTCACGATTGCTGTTGCAATTACTACTGGTCTGGATGAAAGATATTGAACTGAATTATTTATACTTCCCAATGTGGCAGCTGCAATTTTATCATGAAGCGGAATAGTTACATTTGCACCAGGTACGCATGTTATATAATTGTACTTCTCTAATGGAACCTGTACAGTTAAAACATATTGTGAAGTATCTGCTATTATGAGCAAAGTATCCCCGACCGTCAGACCTTTCACAAATCCGTTTATTGGTGAAGTTAATATGAAGTTGTCAGCTTTTTTTTCCAGCATAGTAATTTCATTTTTCAGCGCTGTAATTTGTGCCTTTATAAAATTGATCTGATCTGATTTTTCTCCGGATGAAATTGAGTGCAATTGTGTCTCGGCAATAGCAACTTCTATTTCGTTTAATTCGATTGTGTTTTTGTAAACCTCGTATTCTTCTTCCGATATAAGATTTTTCTCGAATAACTTTTCCTGCCTCAAATAGATTTTCTTTTCCACTTCTGCTTTTTTCCGGAGGTAGACAAGATTTTCTTCAGCTTCTTTAATTAGTGATTCTTTTTCACCGCTAAGATTTTGTTTTAGAAAGGCCTTAGTAACAAGCAGTTTTCCCTTTAACGAGGTAAGCCGAATCTCAAGTTCATTTGATGAAATCGAGCCAATAATGTCGGATTTCGAGATTTTCATTCCCACTTTGATATTCGGATTAAAAGAAAATTTTGCATTATCGCCCCTTTCAAATTCCGTAACAGAATAGTTTTTAGAGATGCCGGTCCGCAAATCTTTTAACATTGTAATCAACTGACCATCCCTGCCTTTAAGGATAATCCACTCTTCAGCCGCATTTAACTTGCCAATTGCGCTAAAACTGTAAGGCAATTTTATTGGAAGCACAAATAAGATGACAAGCAATAAAATAACAACAGTTATTATAAATGCTTTTATTAAAAGACTTTGAGACATTGAAACCGGAGATTTATTTTTATTTTAAGCATACCAACCCCAGGAAAGACAATTTATGTGCCAGATGAAATGAATCGCACTGAAAATGAGAGATATATTAGGCGGGAATCGTTTAATTTTGAAGAGGTTTTAAAAGGACGGCTTTTCAACCGCCCAGTATAATTTTATTTAATTAGGATCTACTCTCTGCCTGAGTATTTCGAACAGCAGAATACCCGTTGCCACAGAAACGTTTAGTGATTGTAGTTTTCCTGCCATAGGAATATTAACTAGAAAGTCGCATTTATCTGCTGTCAATTTTCTAATACCTTTTTCTTCGTTGCCAACTATTAGCACAATCGGTATTGCAAAATCAACTTCTGTGTAAATTTTGGCATTATCTAAGGATGAACCCACAATCCAAAATCCATTTTCCTTTAATAGCTTAATTGTGTTGGCAAGATTGTTTACCAGGGCAATTTTAACATGTTCTGTAGCACCGGCTGATGTTTTTACAACGGTTGCATTTATCGGTGCGCTGTTGTGCTTCGTTACTATTATTCCGTTTACACCACTGCATTCTGCAGTTCTTAAAATAGCACCTACATTGTGTGTATCCTGGATTGAATCTAAAATTAATATTAATGGATTGGATGATGATTTTGCTGCTGAAATTATATCCTCTAAAGAGTGAAACATATAAGCCGGTTTTATTGCAGCAACTCCTTGCGCATTTGTGCTTTGAATAAGTATTCGGAATTTTTCTAAGGGAATTTGATTAATCTTTATTCCGCGTTTTTTTGCTGCAACACGAATGGCATCAATAATATTTCCCTTTTGCCCGTATAGAATATAAACCTGTTCAAGTTCCTCTCCGGAGTTGATTGCTTCGAGGACTGGTTTTCTTCCAATTATTATGTTCATATTTAATCAATAATTAATTTATGGATTCCCACCTTTAAGGGAATGACAATTTATACCACGTCCTGTAACGGACCGATCTTAAAAAGTTCGGAATACATTTATGCTTTTATGTTATTAACGATTTGGTTGATATCATTAAGAGGAAAGATTTGCTGTTCACCTGATTCCATATTTTTCAAATTCACTTTTCCCTGTTCAAATTCTTCCCCACCCACGAATAATGCAAAGCGTGCATTAAATCTATTCGCCTCCCGCATTTGTGCTTTTACACTGCGCTGCAAATAATCGTAATCAATATTAAGTCCTGCCCTTCTTAATCCGGAAGCGATCTCGCTTACAGCCATTTCAAGTTCTTTATCAATCCGGATTATATAAACATCCATTGCGGATTCATCAACCTTAAAGCTTTTTTCATTTTCGCAGGCGAGAAGGATACGCTCCATTCCAGCAGCAAAACCAACAGCGGGAGTAGGTTTGCCCCCAAGCTGTTCAACCAACAAATCGTATCTTCCTCCGCCAAGTAATGCACTCTGTGCACCAACTTTTCCGCTTATAATTTCGAAGGTGGCTTTAGTGTAGTAATCTAATCCGCGCACTAATTTTGGATCGACTTCAAACGGGATATTAACTTTAGTGAGATATTCTTTTACCAACTCAAAATCATTTTTGCTTTCTTCGTCAAGATTCTCAATAAGCATTGGTGCCCCTTCAAGCAGTTTTTGATCGCCTTCAATTTTGCTGTCGAATATGCGTAATACGTTTTTATCATATCTCTTTCTGCTGTCTTCCGAGAGTTTATCCTTTTTATCTTTTAGAAATTCTCTCAGCAAATTTTTATAGTTTTCTCTTGTTTCAGGAATTCCCAATGAATTTATTATAACAGTTAAATCTTTTAAACCAAGTGCTTTTAGAATATCGTAAGCAATTTGTATTAATTCACCATCAAGTAAAGCTGAAGCGCTGCCGATCGCCTCACCACCAAATTGATGAAACTGACGGAGTCTCCCTGCCTGAGGTCTTTCCTGCCTGAACATTGGAGCAACGTAGTATAATTTTGTTAACGGCTGCTGTGCGCCAAGTGAGTGTTCTATGAATGCTCTTACAACACCTGCAGTCATTTCGGGTTTAAGTGTTACTTTTGTTCCGCCTTTATCTTCAAACGTGTACATCTCTTTACCAACGATATCTGTTTCTTCTCCAATGCTTCTTGCAAAGAGAGAAGTTTCTTCAAATACCGGTGTTCGTATTTCTTTATAATTGAAATTCGAGAATATATTTTTAACGATGTTCTCAAGGTAATGCCAGCGCGGTGCATCGGATGGAAGTAAATCTTTTGTGCCTTTAATTGCTTTTATCATTGTGTTAGTAAAACTAATAGGTTTTGTAAGTATAAAAAAGCATAGGGAAGAAATTATTAAAATTGACAGTTACTAAGTTTCTCCCCTTGAGAATGGAAGAAGTCACGAAATGGCAGAGGCGTTAAACATCGAAATATTGTTCTTCTTCTTCCTTAAAAATATTTATTATTTCTTCTTTAGAATCTGAGTTAACTAACCTCTCTCTGAATTCATCTTTATTCATCAAGCGCGAAATCCTGCTTAACAATTTAATATGCTTGCTAACCGTATCATCCCTGCCGACAAGAAGAAAAACAAGATGGACAGGATTTCCGTCAAGAGCATCATAATCGATATCGTGTCTAGTTTTTCCGAATGCCGCAATAACATCATTAACAGCATTTGTTTTTCCATGTGGAATTGCAAATCCTTTTCCCACACCTGTAGACATTATCTTTTCTCTATCAAGAATTGCCGTTCTTACTTTTTCAATGTCATTTACCTTATCGTTCTCTTTGTAAAGATCGATCAGTTCGTTAATGACATACTCTTTATCATCACTTTTAAAGTCTGTAAGAATAAATTTTTCATCAAGTAATTCAAATACCTTCATATATGTAATCCGAGAGTTTCTACGTGAACAAAATTATAAATGTTTAATATTAATTTAATGATACCATCAACCTTAAACAATTTAATTAGTTAAGTTTGCACCTCTTTTACCGGATGATGTTCATTAAATTTCTTCAGTCTGAATTCAAGATCGGGGAATTGTTCCCGCTGTACAAGGGAAACACAAGCTCTTACACCTTCCACTCTTTCGCTACCTGTTATAGCCAGAGATATAGCACTTATTCCGTAATAGATCAGTTCGTTCAAAAGCTCTTCGCCGGTAAATCCAGGATAAGCGAATGTAAAATAAAAACCATCGGCTATCGGTTCATCAACATCAGTATCGTAAACTATATAAAAACCGTTATCGGTAAAAAACGTTTTCATAATTTTTGCTTTCTCGCCATACTCTTTAACACTATCTACAAAATTAAAATCGCCGTTGTTTGCAGCTTTATACATTGCTGTTAGAGCGTGCTGCGCGGAATGAGTAACTCCCGCACTTAATGGATATATTGTTTCGAATATCATTGAGTATCCGAACTTATCGGTTTTATAATATTTTTTTAGATTGGGAAAAGTTTTATTGTAAAGATTATCCGAAATTACCATCATCCCGATTCTCTGACCGGCATAGCTGAACACTTTTGAACTTGAGATGAAAAGGATATAGTTATCCGTGTATATCCCAACTGTTGCCTGATACGGAGGTTTACCCGGTGTATAAAGATCTTTGCGAAAATCCATTCCAACGTAAGCCAGATCTTCCATCACAACAACATTATATTTATCAGCCATCTCAGCAATTATTTTTAATTCATCTTCCGTAAAACAAATCCAGGAAGGATTATTCGGGTTGGAATAAAGCAAAGCCGAAATGTTACCTTTTTGTAAAATCGATTCGAGTTTTTCTTTTAACTTATTTCCCCTGTAATCATATACATCAAAAGTTTCCCACTTTTGTCCGAGTACTTTCAACTGCTGCGTATGAACCGGAAATCCGGGGTCGAGAAAGAGAATTGTATCTTTTTCTTTATATATTCTGTTAAGTGTGATAAAAGCCGCAAAACTTCCCTGCATTGAACCGACAGTTGGAATACATCCTTCAGGATCAACATCAACATCTAAAAAAAGTTTAACGAAACGTGATGCTTCTTTTTTCAGTTCGGGAATGCCTTGAATATCCGGATAGACTGAAGCTACTCCTTTTTTAAGTGCAGCTATTTCCGCTTCAACGCCAACTTGTGAGGCGGGTAAGCCGGGAATGCCCATTTCCATCCTGATATATTTTTTACCGGTTTCTTGTTCTACTCCATCAATCAGTTTTTTCATTTCGCGTATAGATGCTTTACCAACATTTGAGAGATTGCTTTCTTCAATTTTTCTCTTTACAATTTCGTAATTAATTGGTGTGTTATTCATTAAGGATTCTCCGTACAAAATCTGTAGTTTCTTTTTACAAATTTAAGTATAAAAAAAATGAGACTCATTACCGGATATCCCAGATGATAATCCGGTGTCTCTGATGCTCAATTCATCATAGCGGTTAAACGGAGGAGTGCAGATTTGGCGAGTTCGTAATCAGGATTTATTTTGAGAGCGTCTTCGTAATATTTCCTTGCAGTAAACCAATCGCCCTTTTTCTCATAAATTCTTCCGAGGTTAAAGTAAGGATAATGGCGCGGTTCGTAATCAGGTGCCTCAATTGCTCTTTCAAGCCAGATAATCGCTTCATCAAACCTGCTGAGGTTTATAAGATATGATCCAATATCGTTATATGGATTTCCAAAATCAGGATCTAATTCAATTGCAAACTCACATTCTTCAACAGCTTTTTCGTATTTACTATGTAAACTGTAAGCCCAGCCAAGGTAAGTGTGCGCCTTTGCTGTAGGATAATATTCTATCGACAGCTTATAATTAATTATTGCATCATCAATTTTTCCTTTAAGATGAAAATCATAAGCTTTCTTAAAATACTCCGATGCGAGCGATATTTTGTTTTTTGCTTCCATAAATAAATTTTACAGTGTAAACTTATAATATGATGTGGTTTTTTACAATGTTCTTGTTTTTGCCATTTATTGTGAAGTATTAATGGAGATTTTATAAAAGATTCTGCCACCCTTCGGCAATACTAAGGGTGACAGAATAATTTATACTATTATTTCCGCATCTGCTCTGCAAGTTCTTTTATCTCCCCAAGCTCCAACTGCATCGCACTCCATCCATACCATAAAGCATAATCGGGATTTGCGTGGAATGTTCCTTGGAAAGTTCTCATTCTATGTTCTAAGAACATAACAAATAGTTTTTGCTCAACAACAGAGGCAGCATCGTGAAAAGTTAATAGATCCGGGAAAGCATAAGCGTAATCTTCAGGTTTTTCAATAATGCCGTCTTTATACAAGTCTGCAACAATTCTAATTCCCTGAGCCATAAGACGGTCAGCTTCCTTAATCATGTCATCGCCTTTTTCAAGCTCAAGTTTTGCAAAATTTTCGGAATGGCAATCACCACAAACTTTAATCATCTTATCGCGTTCAAGCTGCCACGATTCCTGATCGAGTCGTGCAACATCGGCTGCCTTAATAACATCAAGTCTGCCGGTTGGATTACCTTCTGGATCAAGGACACCAAGTCCTTGCAAAATTGTTATTTGATCAGCTTTCCACTGCTCATCTTCAGGCAATGGTAATCGAACAGCAAGAAATCCCCATGAGGTTCTTACTTCGTGATTACCTTCCTGCATATGACAGGTCTGGCAGGTTGGCGCTGATGTACCTTCAGGTAAAGTGCCGTTTTGTTTTAACAAATATCTCACACCATGTTTCGATCCTGAATACATTTCCCACTGAGGATGATCAAATCCCATGTGACAGGTTTGACAAGCTTGCGGCTGCTGAGCTTCTTTTACAGAAAATGTATGCCGTGTATGGCATGCATCACAGGAAGCAACACCGAATTTCTGTCCTTCCTCTTTAAGCTGCTTAATTTCCTCATCAGACTTGAGCCCGATTTTATGGCAGCTCCCACAGCCCTTCATTCCTTCAGTTAGCGCCATTGGCTGCATATGGAATGTAGGCATTGCCTTTAAAGATGCCCAGCCGAAAGCATGTTTTCCTTTCTCAAACTGTCCTACCTGAGTTTCATGGCAGGTACGACAGGTTTCGGGTGTTGGGATTTCAACTTTCTCAACATCTGCGGCTGATGTATGACCATCACCATGACAAACCGAGCAGTCAACATCATTTTCAGAGTGTCTACTCAATTGCCAATCTGTAACTATGTTTGGTGTTTCAATTTTATGGCATTCAATACAATTTTGTGAATAGTTAAATTGAATTGAAACAAAAAACACAACAGTTGTGAAGAAGCTAAATTTTTTCATCTCTTCCCCTCCGTTAGTTTGTTTATAAAAAGGCGGAATCATCTCCCGCCAGGTTAGTTATAGTAATTTGTGATTGATTATGTATTAAACTGTCTCGATCCGCTTAATTGATTTTCAAGAGTAGCTAACTCGTCTTCGGATAAAATTTCCTGAATCTTCCCAAATAAATTTCTTTCTTCTTTTCTTATATGCGATTCAAGTAAATATCCAAGTTCATCCATAGTATCTTCAACATTCTCACCCAATTCAAGCTGATTGATTAATTGCTTTATCTTTTTATGCTCGGCAACTATCTCTTCAAATAAATTATCAATCTCAACATCTTTGCCATTTACCACTGGGAATAAAATTGTTTCCTCATCCTCAAAATGTTTTATGAGTTCATCGTAATAAAATCTAATCGCATAATCTTTCTTTCCCTCTGTAGTATCCGGCAGGTTTTTGTATTGCGGACTACCCTTTTTTATGACCTGCGAAAGTATCAACCCATGGTGATGATCATGGGAAAGAATAAGAAAAGCTTTATCTCTTTTTAATGCAGCACACATCTTAGTTTTGTTGATTATTTAAAATATCTTCTTCATCATTATCGTCTACAACATCTTCCGGTTGCTTGTTTGCCTCACGGTTAAATTTCTTTACTGATTCAGTACTTGTTGGATGACCGTAGGAATTTAATTGTTTATGATGAATTAAATATTCTTCCTTACTAATAACATTTTGCCATTTGCCTGAGATCATTCCTGCACCTGTAATCATTAAAAATATAGAAACGACACCAATTGCAACATACTTTTTATTTATTTTCCATTTTACCGGTACTAACTCCAGCTGAAGTGTGTTGTCTACCGGGCAGACATCAACACAATTCATACAGGTTGTATATTCATCGGAAATAACAGTTTTAAGTTTATCCACTTTAATTGAAGCCGGGCAAGCTTTATTACACAAGCTGCAATCAATACAATTGAGTGAATTCCTTTTAATCTTTGACGGACTAAGTAATGATGTTATTCCTAACAGTGCACCATAAGGACAAAGATACCTGCACCAGAAACCACGAATGGGAATAGAAAGTAGAAATAATATTCCTATGACTATCAAAGAAAATTGTGAAATATCAATGAAAAAATACCACATCTTTATATCTGAGACAATGTTATACGGGCTGTTTAAAAATGCCTCACAGCAACAACCGACATAATGAAAAATACAGAATAGAATAAAAAACCTAGTAGTAAATATTTTAAACTTCGCAAAGGATAATCTAACCACTTTGGAAGTTGAACATTCTTCTTAAAAATTTTCTTCCAAACATCAGCTATAATTTCTGGCAGGTATCCGAAAGGGCAAAGCCAGCTGCAGAATGCTTTGCCGAAAATGAAAGAGGTTAATATAATTGCAAAGAAGATAAATAGTCCCGCAGGGTGCGCCTGATGGATTTCTCCGGTTATCAAAAAGAGATAAAAACTCATCAGAGAACTGATTGGTAGGAAACCGTCTCCCCCTGGAGGTCTTTCAGTAAAAGCAGTTGTTCCTCCTGATTCCAGATATTGTATGAAACCGAAAAACTCAATCCCTATCCAAATACAAAGAAGTGCAAATAAACTTTGCACCAAAAACCTCACGTTTTGAATACCCTTATCATTGTTGCGAACTATTTTCTTCTTTTTATTCAGTGCAACCATCATTGAGTATTGTTAGAACGTTATAGAGATTGAATTTTATTTAATGTTTTCTCTTTTAATTTATCCAATGTTTCGTTAGACAGCATCTCAAATGCCTCTGTTCTTAAAGCACCCCAGCTATCGTGAACCGGGCAAGGGGTATCGGGCGTACATTCAGGAAAACCAAGGACACAACTATTAAACATTTCCAGCCCGTCAATTGCTTCAACAATATCAATTAGTTTTATTTGGGAAGTTGGTTTTGCAAGAAAAAATCCGCCGGATTTTCCTTTGGTTGATCGGATTAATCCACTATCTCGTAAACTTTGTAATATTTTGGATATAAATTCGCGTGGAATTTTAAGGACTTCTGAAATTTTTCCGGCTGATACAATCGTTCCTGCTTTTTGGGCTGCAAGGAAGAGAACCGCCTGCATAGCGTATTCGCATTTTTTTGAAAAGATAACTGTCATAATAATAATCGGATTGTTTTATCTGAATAAACTTACTAACAATTATTTTTATTGTCAATAAATAAATAAATAAATAAATATATTTTCAAATTACTTTCAGAAGGGTACTTTTTTTACGGTTTGCAAAAATGTTTATAAATTTATCTATGAATGAATAATATATAAGCTTAATTTAGAATAAACAAAAAAACATAATCCAGTAACAATCTCCGAGTTACTGTTACTCTAAGTCTTTAACCGGATATGAGCAGTAACCGATAGGGTAAATTTATAAATGGATTTGCCTGCCATTTCGGCTTTTTGCCGGAATGCTTTGCAAAGGAGAAATTTTTAGTTCGATAACTAAATTTAATTTGCCCTGTTTGTAAAGCGGGGCTTTTTTTTATAATAATGAGGAAAGAGAAATGTCACAAATACCAAAACGATATCTGAAGTTCAAAGAAGATTATACTGACGTAGCAACTGCTTATGAATCAATGGGCAGTGCTGTTCACAATGCAGGTCCGTTGGATGAAAAAACGCGATCATTAATAAAACTTGCAATTTCAACAGGTGCACGATTGGAAGGGGCAGTTCATTCACACGTAAGAAAAGCGGTAAGTACAGGTGCATCGAAGGAAGAAATGCACCAGGTAGCATTGCTTGCTTTACCAACAATAGGGTTTCCTTCGATGATGGCTGCGTTAAGCTGGATTGATGATATTATTGAGGGGGATTAAATGACTCAGTTTATAGATCTTTTCATCTCTTTTTTTAAAGTAGGATCTTTTTCTTTTGGGGGTGCATTTTCTCTCATCCCTTTAATAGAAAAGGAAGTAGTTCAAAATCACAACTGGCTATCCCAGGATGATTTTTTAAAAGTACTGGGTATGGCTGAAGTATTTCCTGGCGCAATATCAATAAAGTTTGCCACTTATACCGGTTACAAAGTTGCGGGCATTCCTGGAGCCATCGTTGCAAACCTTGGAAATTTTATTATGCCGGCAACAATAATAATGATTGCTGCCTATTTTTATACCCAGTATGAAAAAAATGTGACTGTAGTAAAAGCATTTAACGGTATCAAATATGCGATGATCGGAATGATTGGCGCTATTATGTATCAATATGCTGTTGCAAATTTTGTTGAAGCAAAAAGTATTATCTTTTTAGTGCTTGGAGCTTCTCTGGTATTAATATTCAATTTACACCCGGCATATGTTGTAATTATTGCAGGAATAATAGGAATCTTTGTACTATAAAATATTGAAAAGGTTAACCGACAGAGTTGAATGATGAAAAAGAAATTAACACACACGAGCAAAAATGGTAAAGCTAATATGGTTGATGTTTCCGATAAAGAAATATCAACCCGAACTGCCGAAGCTTATTCCGAAGTGAAAATAAACGATGAAGTTTTTAATGCAATAAAAGAAAACAATCTTAAAAAAGGCGATGTACTTACAGTTGCAAAATTAGCAGGTATTCAGGCAGCTAAAAAAACTGCGGAACTCATTCCGCTTTGTCATAACATTTTCATCACTAAGATTGATGTAGACTTGCAATTAAACGAAGAAAAAAAACGTGTTGAAATAAAATCGTTTGCCAAAACAAAAAGTAATACGGGAATTGAGATGGAAGCATTAACCGCAGCGTCTGTGGCAGCGCTTACTGTTTACGATATGTGCAAAGCTATTGATAAGTCAATGGTTATTTCTGAAACAAAATTGATTTCGAAAACAGGCGGAAAGAGCGGGACATATAAACTTGATAATTCAGAAAGTTAATGAGCGGATTATGAATCAGCAATCGGGATACAACAAAGTGGTTGAAAAATTAAAACTGCAGTAAGATGATATCATTTGACGAAGCGTATAAAATTATTGAAAAGGGTTTTAACGAAATAAAACCTGAAACTGAAAAAGTATTATTAGAAAGATCTTTACACAGAACTTTAGCCGAAGATGTTATTGCCGATGTTGATCTTCCGCCATTCAATAATTCTGCTATGGATGGAATTGCAGTTAAGTATAATGAGAAGATTAATGAGTGGAAAATCGTTGGGGAAATTTCAGCTGGAAATTATGAAGAGTTTGAACTGAACGAAAACTCAGCAGTTACTATAATGACCGGAAGTAGACTACCTGAATTTTGCGACACTATAATTCCTGTTGAAGATATTAATTTGATCAAAGATACCGCTTCGCTTAAAGAGAACGCCCAAATTAAAAAAGGTGTGAGCATCAGAAAAAAAGGGGGCGACCTGAGAAACGGTGAAACAGCAATTCCGAAAAACACTTTTCTAAAACCAAAACATCTTGCGGCGGCAGCTTCCTGTGGTAAATCTGAATTAAGTGTTTATAAAAAATTAAATGTTGGAGTGATGGCAACCGGTGACGAGTTAATTCCAGTTGATGAAAAACCAACCGGGGATAAAATAAGAATATCAAATACATATTCCTTACTTGCAGTAATCGATGAGTTGAACATGAACGCAGTAAATTTAGGAATTGTTTCAGATGAAAAGATATTACTGCTGCAGAATATTGCAGATGCACTTAACAGTAATATCGATATTCTAATTACAACAGGCGGTGTTTCTGTTGGCAAATTTGATTATGTAAAAGATATTTTTGAAGAGTTAGGTGTTGAAATAAAATTTTGGAGAGCAAATATAAAACCTGGCAAACCAATTGTGTTTGGAACGTTTAACAGCGGCGGTCACTCAAAACTTGTTTTCGGACTACCGGGAAATCCTGTTTCAAGTTTGGTTAATTTTGAAATTTTCATTCGGGAAAACATCATTAAATTATACAATCAACCAGAGCAGGAATACATTGAAGCTGTCCTTCAAAACGATTTGAAAAAGACAGATAACAAACGGCATTTTATGAGAGGTGTTTTAACAAAGACAACAGATGGAACGTATGAAGTAAGCTCGAAATACAGCCAGTCATCGGGCAGCCTTGTTGAAATGAGCAAAGAAAATTGTTTGATTGTAATTGAAGAAGAAACAATCAATCCGGCGAAAGGAAAAGTTGTAAAATGTATGATGATATAACAGCAATTATATTATCCGGCGGTAAAAGCTCAAGAATGGGAACAAATAAATCTTTATTGAAGATTGGCGAAAAAACCATAATCGAAAGTTTGCGCCATTTACTGCAAAGCATGTTTAAAGAGGTAATTCTTATAACAAACGAACCCGATGATTATAAATTTCTCGGCCTTCCAATTTACGAAGACATCTTCAGGCACAGAGGTCCTTTAGCCGGCATTCATTCTGGACTTAAACATTCTAAAACAAATCTGAATTTTATTATCTCATGTGATCTGCCTTTTATGACAAAGGAAATGATAGATTATTTGATCGAATATAAAACCAAAAAATTAATAACCGTTGCAAAAGCAGATGGATTTATTCAGCAATTGGCAGGAAAGTATTCCAAAGAGTGCCTTTCCCCTTCTGAGAAGATATTAGAAGAAGGAATAAATAATGAAAACAGAGATGGTGTTCAGAAAAAGAGAAAATGCAGTGTGTTAAGTTTAATTGATTTAGTTGGTGCCGAAATCATTCCTGCAGAATCCCTGCCCTTTTATATTGAAGATTTATACTTTAATATGAACCGTACCGAAGATTACAATTTGCTGCTGAATAAATTAAATTTAAAGAGATAAAGGAATTATGTCGACACCATTGATTATATCCTCAATACTTATTACACTAGCACTGATCTTCTATTCGCTGGGAGTATGGTCTGAACGTATCGCCAGGTATCTTAAACCGTGGCATGTGGCTGCTTTCTGGATCGGCTTTCTCTTTGATGTCTCAGGCACTTGGGCTATGCACCAAATTTCTGCGGGATCTCTTGATCTGTCAGAGCCGCACACACTTACTGGACAAATCGCGCTTTGGCTTATGCTGGCACATGCCCTCTGGGCTACCTGGGTTGCGCGAAGGGGAAGCGAAGAATTGCGAACAAGCTTCCACCGATACAGCATTATTGTTTGGACAACCTGGCTGGTTCCTTACTTTGGGGGGATGTTCCTTGGTATTAACGGATGAGAAAAGTTGGAAGAATTTTAGTTGACAAGGTTGTCACAATTACACAATGAATAAATTGAGATTATTAGAGAAATAAACTAAGTTGTATCTGCCTTCCTACCGGCAGGTTTGAGGTGTTTTGAATTTAATATTTTTATTCAGTATTTTTTTCTCAGCTTTCGTTTTAACTAATATTTAGGGAAGTCATTTTCTAATCAGTATTGCTTTCGCGGCCTGGGGTTTTTTCGGTTTTTGAATTTTACATTTTGGTTTTTGATTTTGTTCAAGGTGTTCTTTCTAATTAATTAACTTGCCTTCGGTGCTTTGCTGGCACAATTTAAGCACCTACGGCTAAATATTTGGCATTTGTGTTTTGCTCGGCTTCC
>JBATTD010000697.1:0-27719 GCA_049670345.1 Ignavibacteriaceae bacterium | reverse complement strand
GATGAGCTTACTGAACCAATTAGAATCTGGAGACTGGATGAGGGACTTTATGGACACGAGGGTTTAGTGGAAGAAGGTATAACAGAAGAAGAAAGTATGATTGAAGGAATAAACATCTCATATAAAGATGGTGTTTCGGGATCTGCATTAGTACTTGATGGTTATTATACCGGCTTTGCAATGAGTTATAACAATCCTGAATTTAAAGATGAGATAAGTTTAGAAGCTTGGGTAGCACTTGATGTTTATCCTTATAATGAAGCCCCGATAGTTCATCGTTCAAAAAATTTTGGTGAAGAAGGGTATTACTTTGGTGTTGATCCCTATGGTTATCTTTTTTTTAGATTAAACGGGAGTATCGTCAAATCAGATGAAAAAATACCTCTCTATAAATGGCAGCATCTTGCTGTAATTATTGGAGGAGGAAAAATTACTCTCTATCAAAATAGTTATGAAACCGCTTCAATAGAATACAAGGGTGAAATTGAAATACCTGATGCTATAACAAAAATTGGAATCAACACAGAAAAAAGATCCTGTTCTGATTATGTAAGAACACCTCAGCAGAATTTGCCCTTTATATTCGGGCTTCAAGGTGTTATTGATGAAGTGAAAATATATGATAAGGCTTTAACAAAAAGTGAATTAACGGAGAGCTACAATAGATTTTTACCAGGTGATTTAAGTTCACCCGTTCCTAAAGGTGTTTTACCCGGTGAGATAGGAGTTGCCGAAAAGTTCGGTGCTTATTATAAAAACCTCAAGTTCCAGGAGTTATGGGATAATATGTGGCGTACTGTCAATGATGATGTAATTGTGAAATTCGATAATATGCCTACAAGTGTAATATATTGGCGCGGATCGAATTACGCAGCAAATTGGATTACCGATAAAAACCAATGGATGTCCGATCAGAGCTCTGAAATTTGGGGAACCCATGGCTGTTCAGAACACATGGCCGATAAACAAGTACGCCACAGCTATGTTAGAATAATTGAAAATACACCTGCACGCGTAGTAATTCACTGGCGTTATCCGTGTGTTGATATTGGATATATCTGTGACAGTAGACTTAATTGGTCAGATGAGTATCACACAATTTATCCGGATGGAACAGGTATTCGAAAAGTTAACTGGAATAAAAAATACGATAAACCTGGTTTTCAGGACATTCAATTTTTTACTAATCCTGGTGAATCGGCACTTGATGTAGTTGATCTGCAGGCAATGACTGTTGCAAATGTAAAAGGTGATGTTGAAGCATTGATATGGGCTAAACCGAATGAGGTTCCCGAAATTACTATAGATGATGCAACAATAGAATTACTAAACTCAAAGTCAGAATACAAAATTTTTGTGATTTTTCAGGGAGGACATATTACTCCGTGGGGCTCTGTAGAGCAGTCTCCCTATACTGATGATCCTTTTGCTGGTCCCTGGAATCACTGGCCAATGCACTTCGTGCCTTCCGATGGAAGATTTGCTGTAGACCATGACCGCGTTACTCACTTTGCCCTGGGAGCAAATGATTGGGCACCGGAGTTCGGTAGTCTTGTTCATTATGGATTTACTCAACAATCTGTAGAGACAATTATCCCAATGGCAAAGTACTGGCAGAATCCGCCGAAATTAATAGATGTAAAAGGTTGTGATAATTATGGATTTGATAAAGATCAGAAAGCATTTGTTTTAAATATGCTAGCTGATAATATTTCATTTACAATTGGTGCCACTGAAAAAAGTCCTGTTGTTAATCCGGCGTTTGTTATTAAAGATTGGTTAACAAATCAAAATGCAGTAGTAAAAATAAATGGAAAAGAAGTAAAAGACGGTAGTAAGTTCAGACAGGGAATTACAAGAAATGAAACAGGAAAAATTACCAAAATAATTTGGCTTGAGCTGACGAGTGATGAACTAGTTTCATTTGAGATAAGTAAAAAAGAATGAAGGAAGACATAACACGGCAGCTAAAATATATTTTAAGTAGATGAAGCAGGTATTTATATCCGATAAAAAAAAAGTATCGCTCAAAGAGGTCCCAACACCGACAGCAAAAAAGGATTGGGTTTTGGTGAAGATACTTACTTCCCCGATGTGCACAGAATATAAACAATATTCTTCAGGTGTTGTAAATCATCCTCTTGGCCATGAAGCAGCAGGTGAAGTTGTTGAAGTTGATCAACCTGGTAAGCTGAGTGTAAGAGATCGGGTTGTTGTGATGCCGCAATATCCTTGTGGTAAGTGCGCCTTATGTATTTCGGGAGAATATATCCATTGCGAACATCTGCACAATTTTAAAGGTTATACTGGCTTTGAATATGGAGATTCGACTTATGCTCAATATATTTTAAAGCCCTCCTGGTTGCTTCCAAAAATTCCGGATGAAATCACAACGGATCACGCAAGTATGTTATGCTGCGGATTAGGTCCCACATTCGGTGCTATGGATAGAATGAAAGCAGACTCTTCTGATACAATATTAATTTCAGGTTTGGGACCGGTTGGATTGGGCGGGGTAATAAACGCAGTTTATAGAAATTCAAAAGTAATAGGTGTAACAAAAAATGAATACCGTGCAAACTTAGCCTTAGAGCTTGGTGCAGATAAAATTATTAATCCAGATGATCCCGATGCTGTAAAACAAATAAAGGGATTAACCAGTGGAAAAGGAATTGATGCATCGATTGATTGTGCTGGCGATGACTCATCCCAACTATTATGTGTTAATTCTACGAAGCGAAAAGGACATGTTGCATTTGTCGGAGAATCTGGCAGGATTAATTTAGAAGTCAGTGATCACCTGATTAGAAATGGTCTAACTCTGCATGGAGTTTGGCATTATAACTTAAATGATATTCCGAAATTATTTGAGGTTGTTAATAAATCAAAAGATTTAATTAAGAACATGATTACTCATACTTTTTCAATGGAAAAGGTTCGGGAAGCATTTGAGTTACAGATTACTAGAAAATGTGGGAAAGTAATACTAAAACCATTTCAATAAAAAATTAAAGTGTTATTCGAAATGGAATTTAATCAACAATTAAGGTGGAGGTCATAATGCGAAAAAGCATTTTTACAATTTTCATCGGTTCTGTTATTTTATCATTTATAACCTTTTCTACAAGTTGTACACAGGAAAAGAATGAAGTTAAAAAGTATGAACCAGCATGGGAATCTTTAAAGAATCACGAAACACCACAATGGCTTCGTGATGCAAAATTTGGAATTTACACTCACTGGGGGATTTATTGTTACTCAGCTACAAGAGGTAATGCAACCTGGAATTCACACGAAGCATACATGGATCCCGAATCAGAAGAAGCAGAGGATTTTTATGAAAAGTATGGTAAAGTTAATACGGAATTCGGTTACAAAGATCTGATTCCAAAATTTACTGCTGAAAAATTTAATGCTGATGAATGGGCAGATCTATTTGCAAAATCGGGGGCAAAATTTGCCGGTCCCGTTGCAGAACATCACGACGGCTTTGCGATGTGGGATACTAAATACTCTGAATGGAACGCGGCAACCATGGGCCCGAAAAGAGATATTGTCGGTGAACTGGAAAAAGCAATAAAGAAACGCGACATGAAATTCGTCACAGCCTTTCATCATGCGGCAAACTGGTTCTTTTTTCCAACCTGGGATAAAACCAAGGACTGCAGCAATCCGGAATACTCAGGATTATATGGACCAATTCACGAGGATGGTGCAGTACCCTCAGAGGAATTCTTAAAAGAATGGCATGGAAAACTAATTGAAGTTGTTGATAAATATGATCCTGATTTTGTTTGGTTTGATTTTGCACTGGATATTATAAGAGAAGATTATGTAAAGGATTTTGTTGCACACTACTATAACAATGCAGTTAAAAATAAAAAGGAAGTTGTAATTTCTTACAAACATCACGACCTTCCTCCCGGAGTAGGATTGTATGATTTGGAGTTGGGTCAGGAACCGGAACTAACTCATTACGAATGGATTACAGATACCTCAATAGATGATCAAGGAGCCTGGGGATATATCCCTAACTTGAACTATAAACCAGTCGATAGATTGGTAGATAATTTGGTTGATAGAGTCAGTAAAAATGGATATTTATTATTGAATATTGGTCCTAAATGGGATGGGACAATTCCGGAAGGTGCAAGAAAAGGATTGTTAGGTATGGGCAAGTGGTTAGAGGTAAATGGTGAAGCCATCTATGGAACTACTGCATGGACAAAATCTGGTGAAGGCTCAACTGGTCTTGAGATTAATGAAGAAGGCGACGCAATGTTTAATGAATCTGAAATCGTCTATACTGGAAAAGATATCCGTTTTACAGTTAAAGGGGATAATCTTTATGCAGTTGCTCTTGCCTGGCCGGGTGATGAAGTATTGATAACAAGTTTAGTTCCCGCTGAGGAAAGGGAAGATGAAGATGAAGATTTGATCGAGTACCCGGGATATTATATCTATCCTGATGAAGTAAAGTCCATTACAATGCTGGGTGATGGAAAGGAACTTACATGGGAGCTTACAAAACAAGGCTTGAAAATAAAGACACCTGAAGAAAAACCTTGCGAGCATGCATATGTATTTAAGATTGTAAGGGATTACAAATAAGATTTCTTTAATTATCTCTGCGAGAGTTATTTACTTAATTTTAATATTCTTTCGCAGAGTTTTTTTAATTATTAATTATAAATAATAGTTGAGGAATTAAGTGGAGAAAATTACTAAAAATAAATTGCTGAAATATCTAAGGATTTTCTTAATGCTAATTGCCTTAGGTAATTTACTTTCCTGTAATGAAAATTCCGGAGGAGCTATGAAGATAAAAAAAGAGAGATTTGGAAAATTATCTAACGGTACTGAGGTTGATCTTTTTATAATAGATCACTCTGATGGTGCCCAGGTACAAATCACAAATTATGGTGCCGCCGTTGTTGCTGTAAAAGTACCCGATAAAAATGGAATTATTGAAGATGTTGTATTGGGATTTGATGATTTGGAGAAGTATGAAAAAATCAGGGGATTTTACGGTGCTATTGTTGGCCGCTATGGCAATAGAATTGCAAATGGCCAATTCATCCTGGATGGCAATGAATATCAATTACCTGTAAATGATGGTGAGAATTCATTGCATGGTGGATTTAACGGTTTCGACAGGGTTGTTTGGAAAGTTGAAGACTTTCGTGTTGATAAAGATGCTATTCTTAAACTCTCCTATCTTAGTAAAGATGGTGAAGAAGGGTATCCAGGTAACTTAAAAGTAGAGGTCACTTACAAATTTAGTTCTGATTTAGAATTGATAATTGAATATGAAGCTTCGACAGATAAAAAAACTGTAAAGAATATTACGAACCATGCTTACTTTAATTTATCCGGTAATGTAAAGGACAACATACTAAGCCATCTATTAATGTTAATTGCAAACACATACACACCTGTGCTTCCCGGATTAATACCTACTGGAGAAATTGCAACTGTTGAGGGGACACCTATGGATTTTCGAAATCCTACAGCAATTGGTGAAAGAATAGATCAAGAAGATGAGCAGCTAAAACTGGGACTCGGTTATGATCATAACTGGGTAATAAACAACGCTGATGGAACATTAAATTTTGCAGGTACTTTATATGATCCAACCAGTGGACGACTAATGGAGATCTTTACAACCGAACCGGGAATTCAATTTTACTCCGGGAATTTTATGGATGGAAGTCATTCGGGTCATAAAGGGAAAGTTTACAAATACCGTCATGCCGTTTGCCTCGAAACCCAACATTTTCCGGATTCACCAAACCATCCGGAATTTCCCTCTACAACATTGAACCCGGGTGAAACATATAAATCAAAAACTGTTTATAAGTTTTCGGTTAAATAACATTAAAACATCAATCAAGAGGTGAAAGAAAAAGATTATGAATAAACTTCCGCTTCTTTTGGGGGGGATAGTATTCCTCTTGTTTTCGGATATGCTTATCGCACAGTCTAAAGATACAGCTATTGTTAGTTTAGAAGGGGCGCCAAAAGTATATCTTGATTGTAATAGTTGCGACTTAGATTATATTAGAAGAGAAATTCCGTTTGTGAATTATGTTCGGGACAGACACCAGGCCGATATTGTAATCCTTGTTACTATAAGAACTGCCGGTAATAGAGGCGGGGAATACACATTAACATTTACTGGTAATAATGCGTTTGAAGGGATTACTGATACATTAATATATAATACCACAAGTTTTGATACGGAAGATGTAATTAGAAGCGGATTTATTCGAAAATTTAAATTGGGTTTAATGCCATACCTGATTAAAACACCTATTGCTGAAAGTCTTGAAATATCATTTGAAGAGGAGGTAAGTGTTGAAGATGTAAAAGATGGTTGGGATTTCTGGGTATTCAGGTTAAGAGCAAGTGGAAGCTTGAATAGAGAACAGTTTGTTAGTACTTATGACATAAGTGGTGATATAAATGCGGATAGAATTACAGAAGACTGGAAAATTCGCCTGGATTTAGATGTTAATTATGATGAAGAAAACTTTGAGTTTGAAGATGAAGAACCTTGGTCAGCTAGTACCAGACATTGGTCTTTCAATGCTGATATTGTTAAATCTATTTCCTCACATTGGTCACTAGGAGGGTTCCTTGGTACGTTCTCATCAACATTTATAAATATCAAATCGGCTTTCGAAATTGCTCCTGCAATAGAATTTGATATTTACCCCTATATCGAATCGACATATCGTGAAATCAGAATTGACTATAGAATTGGTTTTATTAGGAGTAATTACTATGAGGAAACATTATATGGTAAAACAAGCGATGATCTTTTCCGGCACGCTCTCAGGGCAGTTGTTGAGATCAAACAACCCTGGGGTGAAATTAATTTAAATGCAGAATATTCGCAATTTCTTAATGACCTGTCGAATGACAGATTACAAATTTGGGGTTGGTTGTCTTTGAATTTATTTGAAGGTTTCGCATTCGATTTGGGAGGAGGCTATTCAAAAATTGGCGATCAAATCTACTTGCCGAAACGAGATCTTACGATAGAGGAAATATTATTACGCCGTGCTGAAATAGCAACAGAGTATAGTTACCAATTTTCTCTTGGAGTTAGTTACACATTTGGTGCGATTTACAACAATATTGTAAATCCAAGATTCGGGGATTAAGAAAATGTTACTTGTGCTGATTGTTGGAGAGAGAATTTGGAATTAATAAACATAAAAACTTGGAAAAAATATTTTTATTAGTAACAAGTTAATACCGAAAAAATTTCATTAAATCTTGACAATTTTGAATAAAAAAAGTAAATTTACTTACTTTCGTAACATTAGAAAGTATTAATATAACAATTTTAGTCAGCATTTCTTAAATAAACAAAGGATGAAATTATTATGAGACTCAGTTATTTATTAGTTCTGTTTGTTTTAATAGCAATCATTGCAGGAATAACTTCCTGCAAAGATGAAAGTAGAGGCAAAGAAGTTAAAAAACGTGTAGGAATGGTGATAGGAATTAAACCGGAAGTAATTGAAGAATATAAAGGACTACACGCAGATGGAAATCCTGGAGTACGTGATTTATTAGAAACAGCGAATTTTGCAAATTTTTCAATTTTCATTCACCAATTTGATGATGGAAATTACTATCTCTTTGGTTACTACGAATATACTGGTGATGATTTCGAAAAAGATATGTCTGATCTGGCTAAAAAGGAGCGTAACATCGAGTGGTTAAAGGTCTGTGATCCAATGCAAATTCCATTCGAAGGAAAAGAAGGCTGGTCTGAGATGGAAAAAGTTTATTATTTGAAATAGAATTACGAATTAAAATAAAATCCGAGACTATTTGTATTATTGAATCATTTTTGGTCGAAATTATAAACGGGTAGAAGTTGAGAAAAGTAATTGCATATATATTGTTTCCAATAGCAATTCTTTTTAGTCAGATAACAGATGAAAAGAAGATTGAACTCTATATCGATTATGCTCAGTTTAGAGGAGATGATGGGAGGACTCTCCTGGAAGTTTATTATTCATTTAGTAGGAATGCATTAGAACATTATCAAACTGATGACGGTTTTGAAGGTAAATATACAATCGTGCTGAAAGTTTTCAAACAAGATTCACTCCTTAACAAAATAGATTGGATTGGAATTGATGTTGCTGATTCCCGAGAGGAAATTTTGACTGGCCAGACCATTAATGACCTAAGGACGTTATTATTAATGCCTTATACTTATAAAATGGAATTTAACATTACTGATTTGAACAATAACGAAACAAAAAGCATTTTAAAAGAAATTGAAGTAAAAGAATATAATAAAAGTGAATTTGATGCTAGTGAAATACAGTTGAGCACAAAAATTACTAAGTCTACGAATCAGAGCCGGTTCATTAAAAACACTTATCAAATAGTACCAAACCCATCCTCAGTATTTGATATGAATAATCCAATATTATTTTATTATTTAGAGCTTTATAATCTACCTCTGTCTGATGACAGTGCCGATTCTATTTATCAAGTAATAGTATCAATCACAGATGCTAATAATCGGGTAGTAAAAACGTTACCTACAAAAAATTATAGGAAAGAAAACGAATCGGTTGTGAAAGTTGGAAATATTTATGTGGGTGCTCTTTTTTCAGGAGTCTATTATCTGGATGTAAAAATCATCGATCCTCTCGAAGGTATTTCCATATCCAGAACCAAAAGGTTTTATATTTTTCGTCATATTGATCAACTCGTTGTTCACTCTGATGATAATAAAGGAGAAAATATAGAATTGAGTGAATATGCAGTGATGAGCGAGGAGGAACTAGACCAGGAGTTTAATTATGCAAGTTACATTACCACAAGTGATGAGGTAGAATTATTTGAAAGCTTGAATCTACCTGGTAAAAGAGAATTTATGTTTAAATTCTGGAAGGCGCGGAAAAATTACGGTAAAGATTTTAAAAAGAATTATTTTGAGCGAATAGAATTCGCCAATAAAAGATATTCCGTAGGCAATAAAAAAGGATGGGAAACACATCCGGGTAGAGTAATACTTGTTTACGGAATACCCGATGAGATTGATAAAGAAACGAGTGCAACAAGTATGAAAAACTATGAGGTTTGGACTTATTATGAATTAGAGGGAGGATCTCAATTTGTATTTGTCAATACGTATGGTTACGGAGAGCTGCAATTAGTCCACTCAACAGCGAGAAATGAAATTCAAGATTATGACTGGCAGGCCAGATACTTAAATTAATGTGGGAAATATATTAGAACTATGAAGTCAATGGTAATTAATGAAAATAAAGGAAAAATTGAATGATAAATTCACGAGTAAAAGGTAGCCCTCAATTAATAAATAAATTAAATAAAATAAAAATATTAAATACTATTAGAGAACACGGTCAAATCTCCCGAGCGGAAATTGCAAAGATCAGCAAAATTAGTGCTCCCACAGTTACACGAATAGTTAATATGTTAGTAGAGGATGAACATTTAGTTAAGGAAATAGGCTCAGGTGAATCAAGCGGAGGTAGACGACCTACATTAGTTGAATTCTTAGCACTAGAAAACTTTGTGATTGGTATAGATATTGGCAAAACTCACATTGATGGTGTATTGACTGATCTAAATGCTACTACTGTTAATGAAATTAGAATCAAAACAAAAATTGAAGATGGTTACGATAGTATTATTTCTCGTACTTCTGATATCATTTGTGAGTTACAAAATCAAATTAATGTAAACGGAAGGAATATTTTCGGAATTGGATTAGCGGTTGGAGGTCTTGTTAACAAAATAAAAAATGTTATTGAGATTTCACCTGATTTTCATTGGAAAAACGTGGATATCGAAAAAGCTATTTCCGAAAAATGTAAATTACCTTTAATATTCGATAATGTAACAAGAGTAATGGCATTAGGTGAGTTATGGTATGGAGTTGGTAAATATGTAGATAATTTTGTAGTTATTAATGTAGGCTATGGTATTGGATCTGGAATCATTATAGATAGAAAGCCACTTTATGGTTCCTTTGGAATGGCGGGCGAATTTGGACATATCACTATGGATAAGAATAGTGATATCAAGTGTGAATGCGGTAATTATGGTTGTCTGGAGGCATTATCATCTGGTCATGCAATCGCGCGTAAAGCAAAAAAGGCAGTTGAAAAACATCGTGACAGCTACTTATTACAATTGACCGATGGAGATATTTCTGCAATTGATGCCGAAACGGTTGCAACTGCAGTCAGATATGGTGACCAAATAGCAATCGAGATATGGGATGAAGCGATCGATTATCTTGGAACTGCAATAGCCAACATTATAAATCTGATGAGTCCTCAAGTGGTTTTAATAGGTGGAGGTGTTGCTCAGTCGGGTGATATTATTTTTAGTAAAATTAATGATATTGTTTCAAAAAGAACAATTAACACTGATTCCCGCAAGGTTAAAATTGAACCTGTTACTTTTGGTATCAAAGCAGCCTCCAAAGGAGCAATAGCACTAATATTAAACGAGGTATTAAGTTTAAATTTCAGTAAAGTAAAAGAATAAAAATATACTTTAATCTTGCAAAGGTATGTTTATTTAGAACAAGTAATTTTCTATCGGTTAGAAATTAAAATTTATTTATTTAATGATATAGGAGAAATTGAATGGGTGCTGAATTAAATATTCCAATCTTGGATTTAGTAATTATTATCGCTTACCTGGTTGGTATTGTGGCGGTAGGGATTTTAGCAACGAGAAAACAAAAATTAAATGCTGATAACTACTTTCTTGCCGGTCGAGGTTTACGATGGGGAGTTATTGGCGCCGCATTATTCGCTTCCAATATTTCTACAATTCATCTGGTCGGGTTAGCGGCATCGGGTTATAAAGAAGGATTAGTATGGGGGAATTTTGAATGGATGGCTACCTTTACTTTAATATTACTTGGTCTTGTGTTTGCGCCATTTTATTTCAAAAATAAAATATCAACATTGCCGGAATTTTTAGAAAAAAGATACAGTCCTGGATCTAGAACATTTTTAGCCTTTATGGCAATTATTGGAGCACTCTTCATTCACATTGGAATGAGTTTATATGCTGGCGCCGCTGTGTTTGAACAATTTTTTGGCATTGATGTTTTGACATCAATAATTATTATTTCCGTTATTACTACCATCTACACTGTTCTCGGGGGACTTAAAGCCGTTGTAATTACAGAAACAATTCAAACAGTTCTTTTATTGTTTGGAGCTGTACTAGTAACCATTTTTGCGATATTGGCTCTTCCTGAAGCTGGTATACATTCTTTTGCTGAATTTAAAGATGCTCTAAAACCAGACCAGTTAAGTATGATACATACCGACAATAGCTCAGGATTAGCCTGGTATGCCGTTCTGCTTGGATATCCGGTTTTGGGTGTCTGGTATTGGTGTTCTGATCAAACTATTGTGCAGCGAGTACTTGGTGCAAAAACACTTAAGGATGCGCAGAGGGGGCCGTTATTTGCCGGATTATTAAAAATTCTTCCTGTGTTTCTTCTTGTTTTGCCGGGAGTTATAGCATATGTATTATTCGGTGATATTATTGGTGACGATGCTAATCAAACATTGCCTGTCTTAATTAATAAATTAATACCAACTGGTCTAAAAGGATTAATTTCCGCTGGCTTATTAGCTGCGTTAATGAGTACTATCGCCGCGGCTCTTAATAGCTCTGCCACCCTGGTAGCAGTTGATATCGTTAAAAGAGTTAAACCGGAAACCTCGGATGAAAAGCAGGTTAAAATTGGAAGATATAGTGCAATTGTTGTTATGCTGTTGGCAATGCTTTGGTCAACCCAGGGTGGAAGATACTCAAGTATTTTTGAGGCTATTAATGCTATTGCTGCAAACCTTGCGCCTCCAATCACCACAGTATTTATATTTGGCGTCTTCTGGAAAAGAGGAACAAAACAAGCTTCACTAACCACTTTAATATTTGGATTTACATTAGGTGCGATTGCTTTTGGGATGGATCTGCCAATCTTCGGTGATACCAAGATTATAACCGAAACTTGGGGTATTCCATTCATGATGCAAGCATGGTGGCTTTTCTGTATTTGTACAGCTGTATTTGTAGCAGTATCATTAATGACTCCACCGCCGGTAAAAGAAAATATCGAAGGATTGATTTGGGATAGTCCGTTAGATGTTATTCGAGGTAAAATTGTTGGAATAGGAGACCCAAGAATACTTGCAGCCGGTTTAATCCTATTGATGGGAATACTTTATGCGATAATTGGATAAATGAATAATTAAAAATGAAGTAGAAAAATGAAACAAGCGATTATGAAAACTCCCGGGAAAATTGAATTCGGTGAAGTTGCGGATCCTAAACCTGGTAAAGACGAAGTTTTAATGCGGATACATAGAATTGGTGTTTGCGGATCAGATGTGCACGTATGGCACGGTCAACATCCATATACCAGCTATCCTGTAATTCAAGGTCATGAGTTTTCTGCTACGATTGAGGCCTTGGGTGAAAATGTTACACAATTTAAGGTTGGACAAAAAGTTACAGCGACCCCTCAAAAAGTTTGCGGGGCTTGCCTGCCCTGTAAAAGGGGGGATTATCATATCTGCGATAAATTGAAAGTTGAAGGATTTCAAGCACCGGGTGTTGCACAGGATCTGTTTGTAACTAGAGCTGAAAAAATTGTACCCCTTCCGGATAGTTTCTCTTACGAACAAGGTGCGTTTGTGGAACCAGTCTCTGTAGCAGTTCATACTGTGGGAAGAGTTGATTCATTAAATAATGAGAATGTCTTAGTACTTGGTGCAGGCCCCATTGGCAACTTAGTTGGGCAAGTAGCTAGAGCCAAGGGAGGGAATGTGCTTATTACCGATATCAGTGACTATCGGTTAGAAATTGCTAAAAAGTGCGGATTGGAACAAACCTGTAATGTAACTAAACAAAAATTGTCCTCCGCATTAGAAGATGCATTTAGAGGTGCTGGATACAGTATTGCCTTTGAGTGTGTTGGAATAGAAGCAACTATGGCGGAAACTATTGAAACGATAGGTAAGGGTGGAAGCATTGTTGTAGTTGGTGTATTCGCAGAGAGGCCCAGAGTTGATTTAGGTTTGGTGCAGGACCGTGAGTTAAAACTTATTGGTACACTGATGTACAAATATGAAGATTATGTTAATGCGGTTAAATTGATTGAAGAAGCTAAAGTAATAACAGAGCCCCTATATTCGAAACACTTTGATTTTAATGAATATAATGAAGCCTATAATTATATTGATGGAGAACGTGATAAAATAATGAAAGTATTTATTGATGTGAATTAACATGCAGCAAGTTGATACAAACTACTTGGTTGCAGTTGGTCTTGGAGAGATGTTGTGGGATCTTTTCCCCAATGTTAAAAAGCTAGGAGGTGCTCCTGCAAATTTTGCATTCCATTTAAATTCGTTGGGTGTTGAAAGTTATCCGGTCAGTTCAATTGGAGATGATCAACTTGGCAGGGAAATTCTTACTGTAATTAAATCAAAGTCGCTTTCAACAAAATATTTGAGGACAAATTCTAACTATCCTACCGGTACTGTAGAAATTGAATTAAATGATTCAGGAATTCCAACTTATAATATTATTGAAAATGTTGCATGGGATTACATCAAAATGAGTAATGACCTCGTTGAAATTGCCAAACTATGTAATGTTGTCTGCTTCGGTTCGCTCGCACAGAGATCTGTTGTAAGCAAGAAAACAATAAATGATTTTCTCGAAAGCACTTCAAAGAGCTGCATCAGGATTTTCGATATAAACCTTCGGCAAAATTATTATACCGATCAAATCATTGAATCAAGTTTACAACGATCGAACGTCTGTAAACTTAATGATGATGAACTTCAAATCGTTTCATCAATGCTTGGGTATTCAGGATCAGAAGAATCACTTGCTTCAGAAATGATGAGGAATTTTTCTTTGAATGTTTTGGCTCTAACAAAAGGCAGTGATGGAAGCATTCTGTTTATGAACGATAATGTTTCTAAAATGAAAACCAATCAAATTGACATTGCCGATACTGTTGGTGCCGGTGATGCATTTGCAGCAGGAATAGCCTTTGGATTATTAAATCAGTTTAACATAGAAAGAATGCACAATATTGCAAATAATCTTGCATCCTTTGTTTGTTCAAAACAGGGTGCTACTCCAGCAATAGGTACTGAAGATTTAAAAAGATTTCTAAACATTTAAAGGGAGATAAAATGAAGAAGTTTAACTATTTTCAACCAACAGAGATTATTTTCGGCGCTGGGAGAGTAAATGAAGTTGGAGAGTATGCTTCAAAATTTGGAAAAAGAGTCCTACTTGTTACTACTCCTCCTATTCCCGGTTTAGAGGAGATGTATTCTAAAGTGATAAGTATTTTAGCTGATTCCCAGTTGGATGTTAAACATTTCGATCAAGTTCAACCAAACCCGACTACAGAAAATATAGCAGCTGGAGCTGATATGGCAAAGCAACATAAGGCTGAGGTTATCATTGGATTGGGTGGTGGCTCAAGTATGGATACGGCTAAGGCTATTGCTGTGGAAGCAACTCACGAAGGAAGTTGTTGGGATTATCTATTCTTCAGAGAAACCCAGCCTACTGAAAAAACATTACCGGTTATTGCAATCAGTACAACCAGCGGAACAGGTTCCCAGGTGACTCAAGTTGCAGTAATAACGAATACAAAGGAGAGAAACAAATCGGCAATTTTTAATCCTATTATCTATCCCAAAGTAGCCATAGTTGATCCGGAATTAATGCTTACCGTTCCCGAAAAAGTTACTGCTGCTACTGGTTTCGATGCGTTTTGTCATTCATTTGAAAGTATACTGCATCCGAACTCTTCGCCATATACGGATACTCTGGGATGGGAAGCCATTGAGATAGTTATAAATACTTTACCAGCTCTTGTAAAAGATCTAACCGATTTAGAGGCAAGAAAAAAGATGGCATATGCAGACACTTTAGCCGGACTATGCATAGCTAATGCTGGTGTAACATTGCCGCATGGAGTTGGTATGGCAATCAGTGGTCTATATCCACATATAGCTCACGGCGATTCATTGGCATTAATCTATCCACCATTTACAAGGTTCACATGTGAATCCGCCGTAAATCAATTTGCTCATTTAGGGAGGATTTATAATCCAAATGGAAATGGTTTTTCTGAAGAAGAGTTAGCCAAAAAATCTTGTGATGACCTTGATAAATTCTTAATGGATATTGGTAAATGGTTTAAGCTAAAAGATTTTGGTATGCCTGAAAATGAAATTCCACTTTTAGCAAAGAACTCAACTATTTTGCCAGATTACAAAAATAATCCTCGCCTTTCAACCGATGAAGAAATGCTAGAATTAATTACGCAGGCATATGGATAATTATCATTATCAATTCTTGCAAGATCACACTCAGTTAGGTTAATGATATACAATTCCTCTAAAGGGAAACAAGTTTGGAATATGCGGTCTGGAATTAAAAACTGACTTTAGCTTACCCAATAGTAGGTTTATCGATTTGAATTATGAAGATAATAAAGGATTAATCCCTTCCGTAAAGTACGAGAAGTGGCTAAATGAGTAATGATTATATGATAAGCGAAATTAATCATAGAAGACTAGATATTCTTACAAATGAATGGGTGTTAGTTTCACCTCACCGGCTGGAACGACCCTGGCTAGGGAAGGTTGAAAAATCTTCCTCATTTGAGCGAGAGAAATACAATTCAACATGTTATTTGTGCCCTGGCAACGAAAGAGCAAATAATCAATTCAATCCTGAATATAAATCAACTTTTGTATTTGATAATGATTTTAGTGCGTTAAAGAAAGAAGGTAAGCCATTTGAAACTAATCATTCAGGATTGTTAGTTGCAAAATCTGAAAAAGGAATTTGTAGAGTAGTCTGTTTCTCTCCAAGACATGACTTAACATTAGCTGAACTAGAAACAACTGAAATAATTAGGGTAGTAAACACATGGCAAAGAGAGTATGCAAACTTAGGGCAGCTGGATTTTATTAACTATGTCCAAATATTTGAGAATAAAGGGGAGCTGATGGGATGTAGTAATCCTCATCCTCACGGACAGATTTGGGCGCAAGAAAACATACCAGACGAGCCACTGAAAGAACAGACAAGTCAATTGAATTATAATAGTCTCCACAATAGTTCTCTTCTCTTAGATTATCTAAGTATAGAAATGAAAATTAAAGAAAGAATTATTTATGAGAATGAGGCTTTTGTTCTTCTTGTACCCTATTGGGCAGTTTGGCCGTTCGAAACGATAATAATTCCTAAAAGGAATATTCAGAATATTTCTCAATTTAATTCTTTAGAAGTTGAACAATTTAGTAATGTGTTAAAGATTACTACAGTAAAGTATGACAACATCTTCAACACTTCATTTCCTTATTCTGCTGGAATTCATCAGTCACCAACTGATGGAGGAGAACATACTGAATGGCAAATGCACATGCATTTTTATCCACCCCTCTTAAGATCTGCAACAAATAAAAAATTTATGGTGGGGTATGAGATGTTTGCAAATCCACAGAGGGATATGACTCCTGAAAAAAGTGCGGAAATATTAATAAATGCTCCAAGCAATCATTACAGTATTGCTTAGAAAACAACATTATGGATGCTGAATTAAGAAATCTTCTTAAAAAAATATATGATGAAGAAAGATTAGATGAACAGTCATCGAGATATACGGATCTGATTATTAAATTTGAAGAAAAATTTGGGAAGCAGGATTATAAGTTATTTAGCAGCCCGGGCAGAGCTGAAATTGGAGGTAATCATACAGACCATAACCATGGAAAAGTAATTGCGGCAAGTGTAAACCTTGATTCAATTGCAGTTGCATATGTTAATCCAAATAATGAAATAATTCTATATTCTGTTGGTTATAAAAAACCATTCGTAATTAAACTTAACAATATTGAACCGATAGAGGATGAGAAAGGCTCAACTGCTGCGTTGTTAAGAGGAATTGCGGCCGGATTCAAAAATCGTGGCTATAAAACAGGGGGCTTTAACGCATTTATTACTAGCGATATTTTAATCGGTTCAGGTTTAAGTTCATCAGCTTCAATTGAAATTTTAATTGGAACAATACTGAATCATTTTTATAATGATGATAAAATAACCTCAGTGGAAATTGTTAAGATTGGACAATATTCTGAGAATAATTATTTCGGTAAACCATGTGGATTAATGGATCAGATTACTTGTGCAACTGGCGGTATAATCGCCATAGATTTTTTTGATCCTGAATTTCCTATAATTAAAAAGATTGATTTTGATTTTTCCACGACAGGATACAAATTAATCGTCGTTGATACAGAAGCAAATCATTCTGGTCTAACGGAAGATTATGCTGCTATTCCTGCTGAAATGAAACAGGTTGCAAAATATTTTGGAAAAGAATATTGCAGCGAAATAAAATTTGATGATCTACTGCCGGAAATAAAGTCAATAAGAAAAAAAATAAGCGATAGGGCAATACTTCGCGCTATTCATTTTCTTAAAGAGAACAGAAGAGTAGATGAACAGATTGACGCATTAAATAATCATAATTTTGAGAGGTTCTTGTCATTGGTAAACGATTCCGGTGATTCATCATTCAAATATCTTCAGAATATTTTTTCTCCACAACATATTCACAAACAAGGTTTAGCCCTGGCATTAGCTTTAAGTAATATATTCATCAAGCAAAAGGGGAGAGGTGCCTGTAGAGTTCATGGTGGCGGTTTTGCCGGTACAATATTAGTAATTATTCAAGAGAATCAAGTTGAAGAATACACAAGGTATATCTCAAACTTGGTTAATGAAGTTTCAATTAAAGTCTTGTCTATTAGGGATTATGGGGCAGTGTGTTTAGATACTGGTAGTAGAAAACTTTGACATGTCTGCAACACCGGGATTCAATTGGATGCGTTCAATTGTAGTGGTATTCACATTATTATTATATGTAATTATTTAGTAGGAGTTAATTAATATTCAATTTTACTAATAATAATTACTAGAAAGGAAATTCCTCTTTATAATCAATCTCCTGTTCTTGTTTTTCTGCAGGGGGTATTTCCGCTTTTAGATGTTCGGGATTACCTTCTACATAAATTGCTTTGTATGGTATTGTCGGACAAGCATATTCACATGCACCGCATCCCACACAGTATTCATTCTTAACTTCCGGTATCTGTAATTTATTTTCATACGGTATCATTCTTACCGCTTTAGTTGGGCAAACTTCGGAACATGCACCACATGCTTTCTTTTCTGTTTCAACAATACAATTCTCTTTTACAAATTTTGATTTTCCCAGTTGAATAAGTTTCTTATTTTCGGGTAGAATTTTTTGAAGAGCTCCACTCGGACAAACCTCTGTACAAAGCACACAATCATATTTGCAAAAATTAGTTATGTAATCCATCCTTGGTTGAAGGAATCCCTCTAATCCATAGTGCAGGATAGAAGGCTGCAATACCTGTGTGGGACACACACTTATACATAGATGGCACGCAGTACAGGTTGAATTGTAATGCTCGACATTCTTTGATCCAGGTGGAGATACCGGCGCCAAACGATTCACCGGTTTTGTTGACTCTTTTTCTGGTATTATTTGTACTTGTATGAAGCCCATCCCACTAATTCCAACCACGAAGGAATAAAAGTTTGATAAAAAATTTCTACGACTTTTACTAAACTCAGTTTCAGAGTTCTGTTTAGTGTAATGTTCTTTGTAATAATTAATAGCACTAGTTGGACACTCGCGAATACAATTGAAGCAGACCACACACCGTTCAAAATCTATTTCCTTTGAATCATCATTTATACATTCAGCTTTACATACGGCTGAACACATTCCGCAACTATCACACTCATCTTCATTAATTTTTATTTTGAAAATGGAAACCTTTGATATTAGACCCAGCAATGTGCCTAACGGGCAAATAGTATTACAAAATAATCTGCCCCTTTTGATGGACATTAAAAGTAAAGTAGTAAGGATAATAAATGAAAATATAAAACCTGCTATGCTGAATCCCATTATATCAACCGGGTAAATAATATATGAACCCATCAATTCAAGGAATAAAGCCAGGAAGTTATTTAGTAGAATTATTAATGGACGAATTAGGTTTGATAAAATTCGCCCAAAATTACTGAGTGGATCCAATAAACCGACTAAGAGTATTCCCAACACAGGTATAGATAAAACTGTAAGTATTAGTATGGAATACCTTAACCATTTTAATTCTTTTGACCAATTGTAAAAATGTTCTCCAGTGATTTTATTTGAAATATTAGAAATTACATCTTGAAGTGTACCAACCGGACAAACAGATGAGCAGTATACTCTTCCGAAAAGGATTACCAGTATTAATACAATAAAAAAACCTATTGAAGCTATTGCTAGTATATCGATGAAGTTTATTACAGAAGGGACAAATTGCAGAAATAAAATATAATCGTACAGTTCAGTTGGAATGATATTAATAAAATCAAGGAAAATGATGGAAGTTAGAACAAAAAACAGTAGCGAGACTACAACACGGATTTTCTTGAGATATATCACTGTTTACATTTAAAGAATAATCCTATTAATATTCAGTTTGTTTAAATCTATTTCTCCTAATTTCATTTCATAAGCAATCTTAATATAATCAATTTTCTGGGGATCTAATCCAAAAAGCTTTGTAGCCGCAGCATCGGCGGCTACGATATCCGATGAAATTATTTGTGATTTCATAGTAAGTACATCCGCCTTTGATACTCCTCTCGGTCCGTTTTTTTTCATCACATAATAGGCATCTATCACATTTAAATCCGGTTTTCTAAATGAAGTGAAGTCGGCGATACACTGATGCAAATCATTTCTATGCCAATATCTTCTATCCCAAACAATACCCATTAAATTTTTCATAGAGATAGTAAGTTCTGTAGAGCTATGACTCTTTAGTACCGGAACATTTATAAAAACATCGCTTTCCAAAATCAATTCGTGAACCTTAGCTGTTGTAAGTCTCTTTCCCCCGGAAACAGTAACTTTCTCATAATACCTTTCACTATTTCCAGGTACTATATTACCACCTGCATCTTTTACAGCTCTCTCTATGCCGCTACTGGAGTAACAACTATTCCAATCATCACAAGTATGATCAAAAACATAAACATCTTTTGCTCCTGCTTCAAAACAATGCTCAACAATTCTTTTAACCAAAACCGGATTGGTGTTCGCAGCACGATCAGGAGTTACATCCCACCCAATATTGGGTTTTATAACCACACTATTTCCCTTTTTAACAAACGATTTCATTCCGCCAATTGATTTGATCGCCTCGTCAAACATAGTATGCGGCTCACCGCCTTTTATGGCTACAAGGTCAAAGTTATCGGGTGTATTTGCAAAAAGATTGGGAATATTTCCAAAGGAAAGAGAAGCGGCAGTTAATGTTCCCGCTTTAAAACTTTTATCAATAAATTCTCTTCTTTTCATAAAACCTGTTCCCTAAAGGTTGATGTTAGAGGATTCAATTCTATTACAAAATTAATAAAATTCAATTCTATTACAAATTTAATAAAATTCAATATGAATTTCATTTTTAGATAGAAAATATTAATTTTAATTAGTAATTAATTGATTAACAGCAGAGGTTGCAAATGGAAGGGATAATACATAATAGTAGAGCAAATAAATCGAGCATAATTATATTTGATTTTATTGCTCTAAGTTTAATCTACCTGATTCCTACATTAGCACACATTTTTAACTTTCCTGTTTATTACTTAGATCCGATGAGGTTGATGGTTTTCCTTGTAATAATTCACACCAATAAAAAGAATTCATATTTAATTGCAGCCACATTACCTCTGGTGTCTTTCATCGCCTCTTCACATCCGATATTTATAAAATCACTCACAATGAGTGTTGAACTGTTACTGAATGTCTGGCTGTATTACGAATTATCCAAATTACTCAGTAACAAATTTATTCCAGCAGCTTTAAGTATTATAGTTTCTAAAGTGGTTTACTATACAGTAAAATATTTTTTAGTATCAATAGCTCTAATAACTACTGATATTATATCTACACCATTTTACTTCCAAATTGCTGTTCTATTAATTATAAGTTCATATGCGTTTGTTTTGATACCACCTTGCAATCAACCTAAGAGTTAAATGGGGGAAAGTAGATTAAGAATTAAGTAATATGATAAAAAATTCATTAAAAGTATCGGATCACTGTATTGAGATCTTAAACAGCTTGATCATCCTCCCATTCTTTTAATATATCTTGATATTATGCTTCTATTAGTATTACGAATGTTCGTATATTATTTCCAGTTAGTTTTGCCAACCGCCATATCCATGCGTTGTTAATGAAACAAATTCATAATACAGAAAATCACTCATATTAATAGCAATACGAATATTCTCTACAACCATGCCAGGGAAATAATATATAATCGGATTGTACTGAATAATTACACTAATGATTATTGAGTAAACCATTCCAAGTAGTATATATCAATTGATAGATTCTATTATATCCTTTAAGGTAATTATCTATACAATTGCTACATGTCCCATTAGAATTATTAAACTTAGCTGAACCACATAAATTCTGTAAAAGAATACCATAAAATTTAACAACAGTGTAGCTAGTAATTTTATATACCTTGGAAAACTAAAGTTTATATCAGTTGTGTATATTAAAAATTATTATCAAATTTAAGCCATAAGATTTTTTCCGAGTTGAAATAAAATAAATAAATGAACATTTAACTGAACATATTAATAAAAAAGTTTGAATTTAGCTTAAATAAAAAGTTTCTCAACATACTGGCAGTCAGAAGGTCGGCGGTTCGAACCCGCCTAGCTCCACTTTATTTTGGCGTTGAAGAAAATATCAACGCCTTTTGTTTGTTATAAATTTTTTTCCTTATTAGATTATTGTTCAGCAATTGATTATAAACATTTCAACTTAAAATGACACTCTGGATCTCAATCCCAAAATATTTTTCAAATGAATTTATTACCTCATAAAAATTATTATAAAAAAATATTAAGGGTAGCTTTACCGGCAATTGCCGGATTATCATCACAAATGGTTGTTTCATTAGTTGATACTGCTATGGTTGGACGATTAGATGAAGCCACTTATGCTCTCGCAGCTATGGGGATTGGTGTTCTTGCAACCTGGGCACTTATTAGTTTTTTTTCAAGTCTTGCAACTGGCATTCATGTTATTGTTGCAAGGAAGTATGGCCAGGCAGATTACTTAAGTTGTGGAATAACATTGAACAACTCAATATTCATTGCTTTGGCAATTGGATCTATTGTTGCCGCTGTGGGTATTTTCTTTGCAAATCCAATTGCACATCTTTTTGCCACCGACCCGATAGTTGGTGATTATGCGAGTGATTATATCTTTTATAGATTTCTTGGTATTCCTTTTTTCCTCATTTCCGTTTCTTATCGTGGTTTTTTCTTTGGTATTAGTAAAACTAAAATATTTATGATATCAGGTGTTATAACAAATCTGTTAAACATTATTTTTAATTACATCCTTATTTATGGAGAATTTGGTTTCCCGAGAATGGGTTTGGCCGGTGCTGGATTAGGTTCAACTTTTGCCACAGCATTCGATCCGATATTCTACCTTTTTATCATTCTTCTCCCATCTTATAGAAAAAGATATCAGAATTTCAAAAACTTAAAAATTAAAACAAATATTATTTCAGCAATATTTAAAATATCACTTCCTGTTTCTTTCCAAAACGTTTTTATTTTAATCGGCTTTTTAAGTTTTATTGCAATAATCGGCTTGATTGGAACACTTGAACAAGCAGCTACACAAGCAATCATCTCTACACTTTTCATTTCGTTTCTTCCTTGCTTTGGTTTTGGTATTGCCGTGCAAACTTTAATTGGAAACAATTTAGGTGCCGGTAAATACAAATTAGCCAAGTTATATGGATTTGAAACTGCAAAAGTTACAACAGTCTATACAGTAATACTTAGTGTAATATATATGTTGATTCCGCAATATGTTCTATTGATTGTTACAAATAATCAATCGATAATAGAAATGGCGGTACCTGCTTTAAGAGTTGCGGGATTCACCCAATTATTTTACGGTGTTGGCATTGTTTTAGCAAATGGTTTGCAAGCAGCCGGTAGAACAATGTACGTTATGAAAGCGGAGGTAATTGCTAATTTGTTGATATTTGTACCGTTGTCTTATTTCCTGGGAGTTTATCTCGGTCTGGGTTTTACCTGGGCGTGGTTAGCACTTCCTGTTTATATAATGGCCTACACTACAATGATGTACATTAAGTTCAATTCAAGAAATTGGTTTACAAAAATACCAATTGAAAAGGAATAAAATTCCTTTTTTTCGCTGATTATTAAAATTGCATTACTACTGATAATAGTTTTTCCTACGAAATCGCTCAATAAACAAATAAAAGTTAATTTTTAAGATGGTTAAAAGTCTTGACAAAGTAGTAACAAAGGAATATATTTTAGGTATGAAAAAAGTATTACTTAATCTTTTTTCGATATTGTGTTTAGTAGTTGCAGTTTATGCTGGTGCTTTCCTGGATTATTTTCAAGGGCACAGTGAGGGAGAGAACGTACGCCTCGATTGGAAAACATCAGAAGAAGTAAATCTGCAGAATTTCATTATCGAAAGAAAAACTCCTCAAAGTACATACATCGAGGTTGCAACCATTAACCCACAGGGTAACAACTCCTTTTATTCCTATCTTGATGAATCTGCATACAAAACTGAAGACCTTGTGTTTAAGTATCGTTTGAAAATTTTGGATAACGATGGGACTGTATCATATTCTTCTGAAGTAACTGTTTCACATAACGTATCGGGTGTAAAACGTACGTGGGGTAGTATTAAAGCAATGTTCAGGTAAAGTATATCGTTGCGAACTATTTTATTCCTCTATCTTAAAGCATTTCTAAAATCAACACAACCAATTTTTAGTATTAAATATTCAGGCATTATAGAAGCTCGTATTTTATTCTTTTTACTTTTTAGTGCTTCCATTCTATTAATTAATTGTGCGGGTTCTAAAAGATTTACTGCAGATGAAAAAGATTATGAAAAAGAATATAAATATGAATTTAACTCTGTAAGAGTTTTGTTAGATGAAAAACCAAACACATTAAATATTACCGTTTTGAATAAAGTTTATCTCTTAAATGAAGAAAATAAAATTGCAGAAATCAATAAAGGAAGTAATATACAGTTCTATGCAAATTCTCATAAGTTAAATGCTAAAGTTCAAAGAAAAAATTTCTCGGGAAAGTATTTTCAACTTGTTCCTGCTGATGGCGAACTGATAAAATTAAGTGGTAAAACTTACAAGGGAATATTAAGAATAGCTGCGTTTGGTAACTTTGTGGATATTATCAACTTTATAAATCTTGAGGATTATGTTAAGGGAGTTATTGCTAAGGAGATGCCTTTAGGTAATGGGAAAGAAAATTATGAAGCATTAAAAGCATTTGCAATTTGTGTGCGAACTTACGCATTAAAAAAAATGAACGGGGGCAACGGACTATTTGATATTTTTGCTGATACAAGAGATCAGGTTTATGGAGGAAAATCTTCTGAAGAATTAATTTCTAATAAAGCTGTTGATGAAACCGAAAACATAATTTTAGTTTATGATGATCAACCAGCAACCATCTATTATCATTCCACTTGCGGCGGTTTTAGCGAGAAAGTTGGAAATGTTTTTTCTCAATATCATCTACCTTATTTAACCTCGATTGAGGACGGGGGAGAACCTTACTGTAATATATCTCCTCGTTTTGAATGGCAAGAAGTTTATACAGAGCTGCAGTTCATCAATCAACTTTATAATTCAAATCTAATTAATAATAAAAATTATAGCATTGATGATATCAGGATTGAAAGTAGATTTGAATCGGGAAGAGTTAATGATCTTAAAATTATTTTAGATGGCAGAAGTGGTAGAAAAGAAATTCATCTTTATGGAAACGAAATTCGTTCGAAGATAAAAACGCCCGAAAAAAATCTTTCGCTTTGGAGTACAATGTTTAATGTATCAGTAAACACGAACGGAAATATTAAATTTAATGGAAAAGGATTTGGACACGGTGTAGGTCTTTGCCAATGGGGAGCAATTGGACAGTCGAAATTGGGAATTGATTATAAAAATATTCTTGAGCATTATTATCCCGGAACAGTTTTAGGAAGAGTTAATGATAGAAGCTAACCTTCCAATCTATCTTGCATCCAAATCTCCAAGAAGAAGAAAACTACTGAAACAAATTAATCTTAAATTCAAATCATTTTCAGTTGATATGGAAGAAAAGATAAAACCGCGAGAAAAACCTTCAATAAGTGTCAAAAGACTTTCAAAAGAGAAATTGGAAATTGCAAGACAAAAAATAAATCATGGCATAATAATAACAGCCGATACAATTGTTGTATTGAACAGAAAAATAATAGGGAAACCAAAAGATAAAAAAGAAGCTAAAAAATTCTTAAAAAAACTAAGCGGTAAAGTTCACGCAGTTTATACGGGCTTTTCAATTTATAATTCAGAAAACAAAATGTTATTAACTGATTATGAAAAAACTTTTGTTGAATTTAGAAAACTTAATGCAAAAGAAATTGATGATTATATTAAATCGGGAAGTCCAATGGACAAAGCAGGCGCGTACGGTATCCAGGATGATTTTGGTGCTGTATTTATTAAGAAAATTAATGGCTGTTATTACAATGTAGTTGGTTTACCATTAACAAGAGTTTATCAAACATTAATGAAGATTATATAGATTGTTCAGTAAGTTAAAAAAGAAAATTCTTCTCTCTTTAATAATTGCAGGTATAGTTTATTTAGCATTTACTATTTATGCAGATTATCAAAAAGTTATTTCTGCCTTTACTGAATTTAACTGGGTGCTTCTTCCTATACTATTGGTTTTATCTTTCCTAAATTATTTCACAAGGTTTTTTAAATGGGATTATTACTTATCTGTAATTAAAGTAGAGATTAAAAAATTGGACTCGCTTTCAATATTTATGTCCGGCTTAATAATGAGCATTACACCGGGAAAAGTTGGCGAGTTGTTAAAATCATATCTTGTTAAAGATATAACAAATGTTCCAGTAAGCAGAACCGCACCTGTAATTTTTGCAGAGCGGATAACAGATTTTTTATCTTTATTACTTATAGCAATAATTGGTGCGTATACTTTCGATTACGGACTTAAACTAGCATTAGGTATAACTGCCTTTTTCATCCTTTTGATTTATATTATAAGTAATAAAAAAGTCTCTCTTTCAATTCTTAATTATTTGGAGCGGTTTTCATTTCTAAAAAAGCATCTTGCAAACATTCATTATGCTTATGAAAGTTCGTATCAACTTCTACGTCCCTTTCCGCTGCTTACGATGACAATAGCTAGTTTAGTTGCGTGGTTATTTGAATGTTTGGGATATCATCTAATTCTATTAAATTTCGGTATCGACTTTGGATTTTTTTGGGCGTCATTCAGCTATGCGTTTGCTACAATAATTGGTGCGTTATCAATGCTACCCGGGGGGCTTGGTGTTACTGAAGGTTCACTCACATACTTTCTAGTAAAGAAGGGAGTGGCCAACAATGTAGCTGTCGCAACTACTTTTATTGTAAGAGTGGTAACACTTTGGTTTGCAGTGCTTGTGGGTATTATAAGCGTTTCGTTCTATCAAAAAAGGTTTGGTAAAATTACTATGGATTCAGTTAATAATTTGTAATAAAGGAGAAAAAAGAATGGATAAATTCAAGAATATTAAAGTTCCGAAAAATGGTGAAAAGGTTACCGTACAAAACAAAAAATTAGTTGTACCTGATAATCCGATTATTGCTTTCATCGAAGGAGATGGAATAGGACCTGATATTTGGAGAGCTTCTAAAAATGTTTTTGATGCTGCAGTTAAAAAAGCATATAAAGGCAAAAAGAAAATTGCATGGATGGAAATTTTTGCAGGTGATAAAGCAGTAAAAAAATACGGCAAAAACAAATGGCTTCCAGCCGAAACCGTGGATGCAATAAGAGAATATGTTATTGCAATTAAAGGTCCGCTTACCACACCAATTGGTGGTGGAATAAGAAGTTTAAATGTTTCTCTTCGTCAGCAGCTCGATCTTTTTGCTTGTGTAAGACCAGTAAAATATTACACCGGTACACCATCTCCTATGAAAAGACCAGAACTACTGGATATAATTTTGTTCCGTGAAAATACCGAAGATGTTTATTCCGGTATTGAGTTTAAATCGGGCACAAAGGATTCAGACAGCATAATTAAGTATATCAATACAAAATTTAAAAAAAATATCAGACCAAAATCAGGTGTTGGTATTAAACCTATCAGTGAATTCGGTTCGGCACGGCTTGTTAGAAAAGCTATTGAGCACGCAAGAGATAATAATAAGCGAAGTGTTACTCTTGTCCATAAGGGTAATATTATGAAGTTTACTGAGGGCTCATTTAAAGAATGGGGTTATAAAGTTGCTAAGAAAGAATTCAGAGATATTATCATAACCGAAGATGAACTCTGGGATAAATATAATGGAAAACTGCCTAAAGGTAAAATCCTTATCAAAGACAGGATTGCTGATAGTATGTTCCAGCAATTATTACTA
>JBATTD010000696.1:0-2545 GCA_049670345.1 Ignavibacteriaceae bacterium | reverse complement strand
GTCAGTTCCACTAATCGTTACTCAAAATGAAAAAATATATTTACGCTATTTTGTTTGTTTCACTCCGTTCGGAGCAATGATAAGATCCTCACCCGCAATATCAGCCCAATCATAAAATTGAAAAGTACTATCATCAGACATTGCTACAAATAAGCCCACCGGGAAAGTTTCATTTAGTGCAACATTAGTTACATCAGATCCATCGCTGTTATTAGTAGTTAAGTATACAATTTTTATTAATTTATGTAAATGTGGACGAGCTGGTTCGCTATCTTCAGGGTCTTCAATATCTATCTCTGCAGGAGTACCTTCTCTTGGATAAATTCTAAATCTATTTGCTCTTTGATCGGAAACTAAAATATAACCGGTTTTGTCGTCGATACAATAAATGGAAATTCCTTCATTGTCATCCAGATAATCTTGTGTATAGATTATTCCCAATTCTTTATCTGCATCAGGTGCATCGGGGTCGGCATGATATTTCCTCACACCATATTGTTCATCTGAATAATATACATACCCTAATTGATCATCAACCGCAATCGATTCAATTTCTTTTAAACCACTGTAAGAACCAAATGACCTGACCTTTGTAGCCTTAACATTACCACTGCCATCATCTTCAAGCAAATACTGCCATAAGTACAAATCAACAGGCCCTTCTTTTCTCCCTACAATCGCAAATATTGCTCCGTCAGCCGGTCTCTTGTATAATGCAATCCCCATTGGGAGATTTAATTCTTCTCCCTCAAAAACAACTATGCCCCCGTTATCAACCTCTACCATATCCGGTAAACTGAAAACACGAATTTTATTTGTTAATCTTTCAGTTGTTACCGCAATGTCTGTGGCTACACCATTCAGTATTATCCCGTATTCAACATCAACATTGTTTGGTCGTTTTAAATCCCTGACAGTCTTTTCCTCAATAACATTTCCATCCAGATTAAAGACATATAGTGCTCCATCTTCATCTTTATCGGTGCCAATTATTAAACTTTTAGACGGATCTTCTTGATTGATCCATATTGCCGGGTCATCAGTATCATGTTTTACGGGATCAGTCTTAATAACAGGTTTGATTATTTTACTATAAGTGTCTTTAGTTTCATCAACTTTACACGAGGTGAAACATAAAACATTAATAACTGTGCTAACTATGATAACCAGTTTCAGATTTTTATATAAAGTAACATTCATTAATTTCCTCCTGGATGAAAACAAAAAAATTAAAGTGTGTTTGATTTTCTTATCAGCAAATTGAAAAATATTCATTTAACTCCTCGTAGTAAAGTTCCAGATTTTTGTAATCAATATTGCTTGTCTAATTTAATAAAAGGTACTTGGGCAGAAAAAATGATATCCAAGTACCTTCTTCAACTGAAGGACATCTAGTTGAATAAATTAGTCTATAGAACGTTCCATTTAATACCTGCCTGTAACCACCATGAGTAGAATTCACGTTGTATAGGTCTGTCTTCTTTTCCAATATAATAAATAAGGGGAGCGTTGTTAAGATTTACTACATGTAAATAAACACTCAAACCACCTATAATTTCCTGGTTAGCAGAAAAGTCGAGCTGAATATGATCTTTATAATAATTATCGTGATCTTCATCTTCACCAACTTCAAAGAGAAACTTGTCTTGATAGTTAAGACTGAATTGGCCAGTAAATCCAGCTTTTTGATAACTTAATGCAAAGTTAGCAGTATTACCTGCCTGTCCCGGTAATGTTGACTCCTCCCTACCCGGTAGATCGGCAGTTGATGTAGTGTAGGTATAGTTTGCAAATATTCCAAATCCGTCAAGAAAACCGGGTAAGAAAGTCAATTGTTGCTGCCAGTTTACTTCAAATCCAAAAATTGTAGCAGGATCAGCGCCTTTTGGTTGCCATGGTTGAGTAACTTCATAACCGTCATAAATTCCACCAACTTCTTCAATGACGGTAGGATAAGTTATATCTTCCAAGATCTTGTAGAAGATTCCGCCGGATATAACACCGATGCCTGAAAAGTAATGTTCTCCCAACAAATCAAATCCATAAGCTGTAGTTGGTACCAAATCGGGATTTCCTCTTTCTATCTCTTCATCCTCATGCAACACAACACTAAATGGGACCATTTGTTCATAATGAGGTCGTGCTAAACCACTTGTAAATGCGGCACGGATGTTAGTTTGAGGAGTTACAGTATATTTTAGATGTAGCGACGGTAAAATATGATTATGTGATTTCTCTGCAGAAAGTGGATTAGTTTCAACGTAAGTACCTGTATCAGAAAAAACTACTTCATTTCCATTATAAGATGTCTTTGATATTTCATCTCGAACACCGGCAAGAATCATAAGATTATCGAAATTAATTGTAGTCATAAGATAAAATGCGTAAATATCTTCAGTTGCATCATAAGTAGCAGCATCCGAATCTTCATTAAGAAATGTACCTACAAAGTCAACATCTTTATTCGCATTAAAGAAAGATTCCATTTTATCCACATCAATCGTAGGTCCGAAATTATAATTACCGTCAAGTAAATCAGAAATAT
>JBATTD010000695.1:0-2705 GCA_049670345.1 Ignavibacteriaceae bacterium | reverse complement strand
CTCATCCATCTTTGCCATAAAGTCAATAATTGATTCACGAACAAGCGGGGAAGCATCTTCGATGAAATCCCTGGCACTCTCCATCTGATCAAACATTTTGTTGAATGTGTTAACATTTCTCAACAGCTTTTTGCCAAGATGAAGTACATCACCTGTTTGTATGTGATCAGAAACTTCTTCAAGCTCTGTCACCGTTGTAGAATACAGATCATTACCAACTCTCATAAGATCATCTTTCAGATCTTCTATCTCTCTTCTGTGTTTTCTCTGTAATTCGATCTCTTCAAGTACTATATCTAGCTTTCGGTTTATATCATCAATTTGTGTTTGCATGGTTTTATCTGCCATTTTTACACCCTCTTTCCTACCATAGACATATTTGATTCGATAGGGAGCTCGAGTCCCTTTACAAGAAAATTCCAGTACATCCAGCGAAACATTATTTTTCCGTAGTGGTTCATCTTAGTCTCTTCAAGTAATGAGAATGGACCGACACCAGGAAGGGGATATTTCCCTGGAAGAGGTTCCGTATCGTAGTTAAAATCAATCAGTATTCCTTTGCCGAAACCGGACTCGATAAAGCAATTAGCATGACCATCAAATTTTGCTTTTGGCTCTCTTCCTTCAATTACACTTAAGAAATTTTCATAAAGAATATCAGCCTGGAAATGAGCAACGGAACCAGCTTTTGAACTTGTAAGATCAGTTGCATCCCCGATCACAAAAATATTATCATGACCATCCGCTTTTAATGTATGCTTGTCAGTAGGAATAAAATTGAATTCATTTCCCAAACCACTTCGCTCAATTGCTTCATCCCCCATATTTGTAGGTATAGTAACTAAAACATCAAAAGGAATTTCTTCTTCTTCCCAGGAGATTATTTTTTTATCTTCATTATCAACTCTTGCAATACCGAAATCGGTAATTAGCTTGATGTTTTTCTTGTCCAGAAAATCTCCGAGAACAGCGGATGCTTTAGGTTTAGTGAAAGCACCATCGAGAGGTGTAACAAATGAAATATCAACTTTGTCGCGAATACCCATTTCAGTAAAAAAAGAATCGGCTAAGAATACAAACTCCAGTGGAGCTACCGGACATTTAATCGGCATCTCAGTTATATTCAGTACAAGTTTTCCGCCCTCCCAATTCTTGAAGAATTTTCTTAGAGCACAAGCACCTTCGATCGTGTAGAAATCAAAAATGCTTTTATACCATAATTCTTCCTTCATTCCTTCTGTTTCACCGGGCACTACTCTGGCGCCGGTAGCAATTATCAGGTAATCATAACTAAGCACCTGGTTATTCTTCAATAGAACACGGTTGTCTTCAGGTTCTATTTTATCAATTTCAGAAGTAATTGCGTTAACTCCGGAAGGGAAGTAATCTCTTTTTGGTTTAATAACATCTTTTTTATCATATATTCCAAATGGTATAAATAAAAATCCCGGTTGATAATAATGAGTTTCATGTTGATCAACTATTGTGATCTGCCACTTGTTCTCATCTAAAGCGTTATGGAGTTTGTTCAACATCATAGTGCCAGCAGTACCGGCACCGAGTATGACTAATTTTTTCATTGAGAATCCCTTTAGTTTCTTTAACTATTAAATATTTGGTTTTATTAATTCTTTTAGTTTTTCTTTAATACTTCCACAGTCACCAAAACTGTTATATACTTCGCAAGTAAAACAATCACGATCTTCACAGAGATTATCCTTGTGTTTGTGGGTCCAGCAGGGTTTCATAAAATCATTAAACGCATCGCAGTGCTGTCTGTCATTTTCAGTGCAGTTCACGATTGCCCAGCAGGGGATAAGTGCCAGCATTCTTCTTAGTCCTTCAATGCCCACTTTATCCTCGTTGATGGCTCTCCTAATACACCTTATTCTTTCAAGATCCATTTCTGAATAGCGGCGCTGATTACCATTTGATTTAAATGGAAGAATCAATCCTTCCTTTTCATACATTCTTAATGTGTGGACAGAGATTCCAAGCAATCTTGCCGCAGTGCTGATCGTGTAATTTTGTTCAATGGAATTATATTTGTTCATTTTCTTACCTTTCAAAACTTGATATCATCTGATACCAACATTCTTGCCATTATATAATATTAAGTATTTGTTCGATTAAAGCGGTTTTACGAAGAATATTTTTTTCATTCTTGAGAATGGAAGATGGATTTCTCTAATCTATGAGAGATGATAAATAGTGGCAAGTGTTTATATTGATGAAGCGGTATGGGATAAACTCGTTCCGATCAAGCGGAACCCGTTTCGTAGATTGAATTGATAGTGAAGCTATATCCAATTGTCATTTTATCACTTTAATTACATTCGGCAAAATTTTAGTAATCCCATTTGATTGGTTATCTTTAATTTTTTTATTAGAATTAATTTTAAAGACAGTATTGGAATATAGAGAACACGTTAAACTCACGCTTCAGTTATCATATCCGGTTATTATAGGGCAGTTAGGATTTATAATGATGGGAGTAGTCGATAGCTTAATGGTTGGAACTTTAGGTTCTGCTCCATTAGCTGCTGCTTCTTTAGGTAACAGCATAACTATGTTAATTTTTATCATTGGTATTGGAGTTTCATTTGCGGTTACCCCTCTTGTCGCTATATCCGTTGGTGCAAAAAAGTATTCTGATTGCGGTATATATTTCAGACAATCGTTATTAGTAAATCTCTCCTTTGGCA
>JBATTD010000694.1:0-2630 GCA_049670345.1 Ignavibacteriaceae bacterium | reverse complement strand
CTACTTTTCAGACGACTTCATTAAATCATATAACGGAATTATGAATTTGATGTTACAATCTCATACAGAATTTCAAATTGTAACCCCTCGAACATTAGAAAATTTTGAAGGGGAAGTCTTGATATTTCCGGATGTGAAATGTATTTCAGAAGAGGAAATTACTTATTTGAAATCCTTTTTAGCAAAAGGAAAGGGTTTACTTGTAACTGGTGAAACTGGTAATTATGATAATACCGGAGCCAGGGTTAGTGAAAATCCGATACACAAAATGTTAGAGATTGAGGATGCAGATCAGAAACGATCCTCAAGTGGAAAACTTAACTATATTTATTCTCCGAAATGTCCGGGGAAATTATATTCTGACTTATGCACTTATGAGTTTAATATTGCTGCGTGGAAAGGAAATGATGAAAGCACTAGCTTTAAGAAGTTTCGAGAAAATTTTTTGACTGAAGTTAATAATCAATTTAGTTATCAATCTCAAATTATTATTGAAGCTTCACCATTTTTATCAACTCAAATTGTCACAGTAGAAAATAAGAGTCACGTGTTTATTGCTAATTACAAAGGTCTTAAAAGTGATGAGATAGCAAAACAAATTCCAGAAAAAGATGTTAAAATTAAGTTCCTAAATAATAATGAAGGAAGGGTTTATTACTTACCTTATTTGGGGGAGAAGATAGAATTAGATAGTGAAATTACTAGTGGTAATTTAACTTGTATCATTCCCGTTGTAGACAAAGGTGGAGTAGTTTGGGTAGAAAATTAAAATACTTTTGTATTTAATTTAGGATTATTTAAATAAATTAAACTCGAAGAAAAAATAAAAATGCAAAAATTTCAAAATTGGTTTCTTGTTTTAGTAGTTATTCTAATATCGGGGCATCTCTTTGGTCAAAATAAAGAGGTTATCGGGTGTTATCAGTCTTGGAAGTGGCAACAGTTCCCGGAACTTCTTAATCCGCAAAATATACCCTATGATAAATTAACGATGATCAACTATTCGTTTTTTTATCCCTTGGAAAGTGGTGAAATTGTGGGGATGGATCCGGCTGCTGATCTCTATCTGCTTAAAGGGGAAACTGATTCTTTATCCACAAAAATAGGTTCTGGTGGATCGATAATCGAGTTAGCTAAAGAACACGGCACTAAAGTTATTTTATCCATAGGTGGCTGGGAAACTTCTAATAATTTTCCGCAAGTATCAGCTGATCCCCAAAAACGAGAAAACTTTGCTCACTGGTGTGTCAAACATATTCAACAGTTTGGTTTCGATGGAATTGATATTGACTGGGAATTTCCGGGATATATACAGCATAAAGGAACGGATCAAGATCGCGAAAATTTTACTATCCTACTCCAAACCATACGTGACAGCCTACAAACGTTCGAAGATAAATCTGGTAAAAGTTTACTGCTAACCGTTTCCTTACCGGCTGCTGCAGTCCATCTACTTGATATTGAAGTAGAAAAAATCACTTCTATTGTGGACTATCTGAATATAATGACCTACGATTTGCACGGATCATGGGGTAAGATTAGCAATCATAATTCAGCATTGTACGGGCCGGCTCAGGGCGATTCAGCCCGCTGCCTAGATGGGGCGTTTAAATTGTATCATGAAACACACAATGTTCCATCGGATAAAATTACCCTGTGTGCTGCGTTTTTTGGATATTCGTATGCTAATTGCAGTGAAATTTATGGCGAACATCAAGGTGCTGATACCAGCCTTTTTAAGGCAGGAGAAGACATCCTCTATACCCAAATTGAAGAAAAGATGGATCTATTTGAGCGTTACTGGGATGCTAAAGCACAGGCTCCATATCTAATCAGCAAATCAAATAGTACACTAATTTCACTTGATGATGAAGAATCCGTTGCTCTCAAATCAGACTATATAATTGAAAACAATGCCGGCGGGATAATTATTTGGCCGTTGATGGGAGACTATTTAAAAGATGGTAAAACACCACTACTGGATGTGATCCATCAAAAATTATCCAAATGATGATAATGTGATGTATGTTCTGGAAATCCATTTATTTCGTCGACCAAAATAAATAATTGAGTTTCACCTAAGTATTTAGATGGAATTACAACAAAAGTAAATTAACGGCCAAGACGTAGATAAAAATAAATTTTTATCGGCTGGATGAGAATCAGGGAATGGGGCCTAAGTCTTATGCATGGTCGTCAACTGGTGCCCGGTCAAAAGATCGAGTACAATGCGGTTTTATAATGATATTTATAAAAGGGAAACCAAATGGATTATAAGGCAAAAGATAGTCGTTATGATGATGTTTCATATGTGCGTTGTGGTAAAAGTGGTTTGAAATTTCCTCCGGTTTCATTGGGGTTATGGCATAACTTCGGAGGCCAGGATATAATCGAGAATAGCCGTCAAATGCTTTTAAAAGCTTTTGACATGGGGATAACCCATTTCGATTTGGCCAATAATTATGGTCCACCATATGGCTCAGCGGAAATAACTTTCGGAAAAATATTAAAGGCAGATTTAAAATCATACCGGGATGAACTCATCATCTCTTCTAAAGCGGGATGGGATATGTGGCCGGGTCCCTATGGAGATTGGGGATCGAGAAAATATTTAATAGCAAGTCTGGACC
>JBATTD010000693.1:0-6852 GCA_049670345.1 Ignavibacteriaceae bacterium | reverse complement strand
CATCTGCTAGCATTCTTCTGGTTTGTAATAATTGTTTTCCGTGTCGGATTACTTGTTGATTTAATGGGTCTTTGGGCAAAATATTTTCTGCTATTTATAAGTGATTTTAACAGTGCAATACAATTGCTTGATTTTAGTTTGTTTGATGCTCTGCTATCAATCAAGCTGTTTTTAATTATCCCAATCGTACTTTCCCTTTTTAGAAAAAAATATACATGGTTAAAATCACCATTAAATTTTTCTTCTTTAACATTAATTTTACTTTTACTTGCCTTTATTTTTGCACCGATTATTACAGATGAGAATCCCGAATTTCAAAAAGATTTAAAGATGACAAAACTACTATCACCATTATCTTCGGTAAAAGTTCTTCATCTTAACAAAAAAGAGAATAATGAAAAAACATCATTAGAAAAATTCGTTAATTATAAAAATAAAATTATTAAAACATCTTATGATGAAAACATAATTTTTGTTGACAATGTAGAAGTTAAATCTGATCACATTGTTTATTCACAAAAGCAAACACAAAAAGAAATTGGTATTTCTGATGTTCAATTAAAAGATGGAATTCCTTTTATAACAAGTAAAACCTTTATTTTAGGCACAGATGAATTTGGTAGAGATATATTCACACGATTAATTTACGGTGCAAGAATTTCTATGTTTGTTGGTATCGGTGCAGTAGTTGTATCTTTATTGATAGGGTTATCATTCGGATTTATTGCGGGATTTAAAGGCGGTTTTATTGATACAATATTTAGCAGATTAACTGATTTGTTTCTAGCGTTTCCAATTATTTACCTTATTGTTTTGATACTTGCATTGTTCGGCAATTCACTTTTATCGGTAATTGTTGTGTTGGGATTGTCCGGTTGGATGAGCTTGTTTAAAATTGTTAAAAGTGAAGTTCTTGCTGAAAAAAATAAAGATTATATTATTACCGCGGGAATGCTAGGCCAGACGAATAGAAAAATTTTAACAAAGGAAATTCTGCCGGTAATCTTTGTTCCATTGGTCGTCAACATGGTTTTTCAATTTAGTAATGTTATTTTGGCCGAATCAGCTTTAAGCTATCTTGGGCTTGGAACCGGAAACACATATCCATCATGGGGCGCAATGATTGATTCCGGGCAGCATTATATTATAAAGGCATGGTGGATGATTTCATTTCCCGGTCTTATATTAATCGCTACTCTTTTTTCAGCTAATGATTTTGGCAAAAAGTTGAATAATGCTATTAGCCCGGGAATCAAAAAATGATAAACTACAGATTTCAAATACTTAAGCAAATTGGAAAAGGCAGAAGCGAAGTTTTTCTGTGCAAGGACATTGATTTAAATGGAAGGGAAGTTGCAGTTAAGTTTCTGCCTCCAAATGTAAACGAAGACGAATTAAAATACTTTCGGGATGAATTTTTCACATTAAGAAAATTAGATCACCCTAATATTATTAAAGCTTTTGAATTTGGCGAAGTTGTAACTGTTGACCAGGATGATCCCATTCAGGTTGGTTCAAATTTTATTTTACTGGAATACTTTGAGTCAACTGAATTAATAAGATTCAGTGAGCTGAAAGAAGAGAATAAACTAAAAGAGATTTTTAAACAGCTTTGCTCTGTTTTGTATTATCTTCATCAATCAAACTATATTTATTACGACCTCAAACCGGAAAACATACTAGTCTCGGTTAATTTAAATTCGGCACAAATAAAACTAATTGATCTTGGCATTGCAGAATTTTCACCCAACCAAAATGAGCATGTTATTAAGGGAACAGCACAATACATTGCCCCGGAGTTGTTAAAGAAAGAACCTCATGATTTCAGAGTAGATTTATACTCACTTGGTATTATTCTATATCAAATAATCTACGGTCAGCTTCCATTTGATAATTCTGATGAACTGAAAATTTATAAAGCTCAGGTTGAAGAAGAGTTTAATTTTCCGGAATCATCTCAGTTTAGTTCCGGCTTAATTGAAATAGTTAAAAAACTTTTAGAAAAAGATCCGGAGAAAAGATACCGGGATGCATTACAGGTTATTTGCGATTTAGGTTTTGAAATTGATGCTTCGATTTATCATAATTTTGTTCCGGCTACAGTGTTCAGTGGCAGCCAGGATTTTATGAATATTCTCACGGCATTCATTAACGATAAAAAAAGCAGTGAAGTATTTTCTTTAAAGGGATTTGACGGTGCGGGTAAAAGCGCATTATTGAATAAGATGTATGAGGTGATCACTAATTCCATACTGATTAGTAACACACAAGGAATAAGTGGAATAAACTTGATCAAACATTTTATTAAAAGGATAATATTTACTGGAAGCGTATTCTTTAATTTAAACAAGAATGAGAAGGAACAAATCCTATCATTTAATACTAAATCAGAAAAAGATTATCTTAATGAGCTGCATTCGATAATTTCAATCATAACAAACAGATCACAAATGGTTGTATTGATTGATGATTACAACTTGTTTGATTCACTCGCGAAGGAGGTTATTTCTGAACTCATCCCGATTTTCCAGGTGAATGGCATAAAGGTTATATTTTCGGAAGCATCCGATTTTGATTATACATCAGATAACATTAATAATCTTAGAGAAATATTAGTTGGTTCATTTACACAAAGACAATTAAACGACTATTTAGAATTGGCATTTTACGAATTGTTTCCGAGGGAAAATGTTAGTGATCTCATCCTCCGTTTTGCCGATTTGCTTCCCGGCAATCTTATAGATTTTATTAAGGATCTTATAAATCTGCAAATCATACTTTTTGATAAGGATGGCGTAACCATAAATGAAAACCTCGAAAAGATTTCAGGTATTGAAGGTTCGATGAGTGGAATTTATGACTTACGACTTTCGAATCTGAAACCGCATGACAATGGTTTTGCAAAAGTAATTTCTGCTTTTGAGGGAAGTGTAGAGCAAAATTCACTTTCAAGGTTGTTGAATATTGATCAAACAAAATTAGATGAAATCTTGTCTAATTTACAAATTAATAATGTTATTCAACCATTTGGTGCAAACACCGTTCCGGTATTTGCATCGGATGGATTAAAAAAGCATGTTTATTCCCTCATTAATAATAAAGAAAAATTGCATGCTTCCCTTGCTGAATCGATTGCAACAAAATTACCCGGATTTAGCAGGAGCGAATTGGCACGCCAATATGAACTTGCCGGCAATTTTGAAAAAGCGTATTTAATATGGAATGAAGAAATTGATAGCGCACAAAAACTATCGGCATATTCATATATTAAAAGCATATTACTTCACTTAGTTGAACTCCCACTCACTGAGAATATAAAAAATGAGGTGAACTATCAATTGGCTGAAACTTTATGCAAGATCAGTGATTACAATACGGCGATGAATATTATTGAGCAAATTGAAATCGAACCGCTTCCTAAAGATAAACTGCTCGAACTGTATATTATGAAGGGAAGCGCGATGATAAATGGTGGTAAGATAGAAGAAGGTAAAGAACTTATTAAATCATTAATTCCTAAAGTTGAGGACGAGAATAGAAAAAGTACATTGTTAGTTGAAATTGCCTATGCTAAATTTGATTTAAATCATTTTGATGAAGCGGCTGAAATGTGTAACGAGATTTTAGAAAGACAACAGCTTAATGATGAAGACAGGGGACGACTTTATAATTTATTAGGAATGTGTTGCCATTATTATGAAAATGATTCGAGGTCTGCCCTGATCCAGTTTGAAAAAGCCTTAAATTGTTATGAAAAAGAAGGTTTACTCAGTAAAGTAGCTTCTATTGAATTAAATATCGGAGTTATGAATAACATCATTGGAAATAAAGATCTGGCAGAAGCATCTTGGAGTAAGGCATTAAATATTAACCGCTCAATTGGAAACTTGGCACAGGAAGGACTTCTACTATTAAATAACGGCGTACACTATTTTCAAAATATAAATTTTGCTGTAGCTATTGATTATTATAAAAGAGCGCATAATATATTTCTCAGCCTCGGAGGTAAAGTTAACGAGGGAATTACATTAAGTAACCTTGGGGAAGTTTATTTTACCATATGTGAATACCAGAATGCTTTTGAAGTTTTGGAAGAAGCAAAAATTCTTTTCGAGGAACTGGATAATATTGAAGAGCTGATTCCCGTATTGGTTTTACTTTGTCATTTCTATTTTACCGTTGGCGATTATAAGCAGATTGAACCGCTTTACGAAAGTGCTTTATCCTTAATTAAAAATTCTCAACTCGACAATAAATATAAAAATGAACTATTGTTGATAAAAAATCTTATGTTAATTGCAGGGAAGAAAAAGATAGAAATTTCTGTTATGGAGACCATCCGTGATAATTACCTTGAGAAAGAAGATTTTAAAAACTATGTGACAGTTAACACAATTTTATTAAATTATCTTATAAAATTAGAATTATTCGCAAAAGCTATAGAAGAGCTTAACAATAATTCCTTTATTGAGGTAAGCAAACAGAATAATATTTTTGAAGCAAATCGAGAATATCTATTTGGAATTGTTTCATCAATGCATGTAACTGATGATACTCTTTCACCGATAGAACATTTCGAAAAAGCATATACACTATTAGCTGAGGAAAGTATTGTTGAGTTAACATGGAAAGTATTATTTGCTCTTTTTGAAACATATAACGAGAGAGGCAATTTCAATAAAGCAAAAAATTTTATTATTTATGCGAGGGATCTTATATATTTAATTGCTGAAAATATAGAAACGACCCATTTAAAAACAGCATATCTACAGAAAGAGGAAAGACGCACAGCCATTGAAAAACTTGAAAAACTTTATAATGTTTAAGGAACACTTTTATGGATGAAGTTCCTGTAAACATCAAAGTCTTCTCTGATTCAAGCGATGTTGTTTCGATAACATCTGCATTGAAACAACTATCGTTAAAGGGTATTCCCATTAATTTTACATTTCCAGAAACCTTTATGCCGGAAGATAATGATATCATTGTCTTGCAGCTTGAATCAATGGAATCCCTCAAATTAAAAGATGTAATTGCGGTGCGAAATAAGATTAACAATAAAATCCTCATTATAATACGTAATGCAGATTCGCTATTCGTGACCTCCCTGCTTAAATTCGGTTTTTATAACATATTTGTTTTCCCCTATGAAGTTTTAAAATTCACATCGTTACTTTCAGAAATAATTTCTAACAAAACGTATATAACTGAAGGAAATAGACTAGGCACATTTGGCGTAAACAGGCAGGGTATCAATTCTATAATAGGAGAATCAGAAAGTTTATTGCGTGTGCTAAATCTTGCAAATAAGGTTTCTGAAAAAAGCAATGCGAACGTTCTCATACTTGGCGAAACAGGTACGGGCAAAGGGCTGTTTGCACGAGCTATCCATAATAACGGGAAAGCAAGTGCATTTCCGTTTATTGATATTGTTTGTACTGCCATTCCGGAAAGTCTGCTTGAATCAGAACTTTTTGGATATGAAGCTGGTGCTTTTACGGATGCAAGGACAAGAAAAATCGGATTATTCGAACTTGCAGACAAAGGAACTTTATTTCTTGATGAGATAGGAGATTTAAGTATAAACATTCAAACAAAATTACTAAGGGCAATCGAAAAAAAAGTTATCAAAAGACTTGGTGGTGTGGCAGATATTCCAATAAATGCACGAATTATATCTGCAACAAACAGAGATCTAGATTCGATGGTCGAAGATAATCTTTTTAGAAGAGACTTATTTCATCGCTTGAATGTTGTATCAATTGAAATCCCTCCGCTAAGCGAGAGGGAAGATGATATTGTGATACTTGCTAATCATTTTATTAAAGAGTTTAATATTCAGTTTGAAAAACCTGTTAAGAAAATAGACAAGGATTTGCAACATTTTCTTAAGGGTTATTCGTGGCCGGGAAATGTTAGAGAATTAAGGAACGCAATTGAAAGGGCAGTTCTTTTAAGTGATAGCGGCAAGATTGCTATTGATGATTTTTCCAACTTAATAAGAACAACTCAAATTGAATTTAAGGATAATATTAATAGTGAAATAATCCCGAATAATATTGTAAGAATGAATATAAATTATGGTACAACCGGGTTAAGAAAGCTTGAAAAGCATTACGCACGTGAAGTTTTGAAACGGCTAAAAGGTAATAAAACTCAAGCTGCAAGATTATTAGGGATTTCCAGACCAAAATTAGATACATTATTGAAAGAATAGTATACTCTTAAATGATTCTTGGATTTTAGAAACCTTCAAAAATTCAAATATTTGGAAGATATTTCATGTATCAATTCATTCAGATTTTGTTTAAATATCGTAATATTATATTACAATTCTCACTAATTACAGTTGCTAAATGGTAATTGTTACCTATTAGAACGTTCCAATACGCTCAATAAACGAGCATTTCATTGAAAAAGTACATGGCATAAACATTGGCTGTTTAGAAGACTTTTAAGGGCTACATGTATGCTTATGAGGGTGAGGTACATTGTAGTACTTAATGTGTCATTATTAATTAATTAATTGTGAGTGGGCGCTATGCGTTTATTTATATTATCCCTTTTTGTGGTGGGACTGTTCATATCTAGTTACGCGCAGGTTGCTGACAATGTTCAGAAAGCAGACCGTTATCGCGTGACACAGGATAATAGGATAATAACTGTGTCTGAGACCCACGCCTCATCCTCAAATGGTGAAGATTTTTTGAATGATGCTATAAAAGTTGAATTCAGATCTAATTCGCAACTAGAGGAACTTGGAAGCCGTTATGGTTTTGCAAGATCAAGCACACAGCTTGAAGAACTTGGAAGCCGTTATGGTTTTGCAAGATCAAGCACGCAGCTTGAAGA
>JBATTD010000692.1:0-1969 GCA_049670345.1 Ignavibacteriaceae bacterium | reverse complement strand
ATGACCGTTTATTATTACAAGTTTATTGATACCCTGCCTGGCAATGTTCATTCCAATTTCATAAACAACTTTTGAAAGAGTCTCATTACTAACACTTATAGTACCCATAAAATCATCGTGATGATATGAAACACCATAAGGAATTAGTGGCAAAACAAAAGGTTTGGGATCACTGCAGGTTGCCGCCACTCTTTTTGCAAGGTACTCAGCGTCAAAAGCATCGGTATCCAGTGGCAGATGTGGACCATGTTGTTCAATAGCACCAACCGGAAGAAGAGCAATATCGACCCGTTTAAGTTTTTCTTCAGCTTCAGGCCAGGTAAGTTCTGCCCAAACGTAATTATCGCCGGAAGGTAAGTTAAGTTCTTCTCTTTTGGAATGAACGGCAGTAAACTCAAATTTGTATGGTTCTGCTATACTCTCCGCACTTAAAGGATTAAATTGTTTCCATTTTCTTCCCTCATTTCTCACAGCAGCTTCTGCATATTTTAAAAATACTTTATAAATACCTTTTTTTATATCAGACGGGATTGTGTTTATTGGCGATCGTTCTGTGTGGAAGCGAAGGCTTAATATTTCAGGGAAACTTTTCAGTTGGGATGTTCTCTCCAAAGGCAATTCAATTTTGCCTTGGCTATGCAACATATAAAGTAATTGTTTTACGCCTTCCTCTTCCTGACTTACACCTTTTTTAACAATATCTTTTAAACTTTGGTCAATCTGTGCTTTGCTATAACCACAGTTTTGGGGATTTACTTCAATTGCGGTCAGCATCCCAACTATACGCCTGCATTTTTCGCACTTGCCGCAAGGATATACTTTGCCATTTTTCGTGTGTGTTGCATGGCAGGAAACTTGGTTCTTTTGAAGTTGTGGATATTCTTTTGCAAGAACGGTCTCAATTAAAATTTCAGACAGCGGACGAAGAATTGAAAACTGGGCAATTGCCCATCCCTTACGTAGATAGTATCTCGCAAGTGCATCATCAAAGTAGCGGCTCTGATCATACAAGCCATTGTAATGGGTAATACCTTTAAATGATTTTCTATCCGTGGTATCATATTCATCCCCGATTATTAATCGTCCGACATTTCTTTTTTTCAGAAGCGGAAGAACCCCAAATAAAAATACTGCAACTGTCCATAATCTTATTGGATATTCATCCGATCTTATATCAGCAAAATCCTGCCGGATAAACGGGAGATGCCTTAACATAAAAGAAAATACCCGGTCGGAATTAACCCATACACGCGATGTGTTTTTTATGTTTTTACTGAAATATTTATAAGCGTTGAGCGCCGTAAGCCAATGTCTGCCGGATTCATTGATAAAAATTGGATGGGTCTCATAACCCATCTCATCAACTAAACCGTAGCTAAGTAAGCTGTCTTTCCCTCCACTTGAAAGAATACATATTTTCTCTTTGCTTACTTCCCAGTATTCCCATTTTGTGTTAACCGGTTCGTTATCTATAGAGTTAAATTGCAGTTTTGTTTGCAAATAAGATTTCATTTTGATTACCGGAAGTTTTGCGGCGCTTCCAATGAGGAACGGATTATGCTCAAGAAATTTCTTAACATAAATTTCCCTGGCTGTGTTTTCCATCATATCTTTAATAAGACGTTGGTCAGTTGAATCATAAAGTCCGTTAAATATTATCTTCTTACAAAATAATCCATAATTTATAGCTACCTGAGCAGCAATCATACTTGCAAGGTTTACACTTGCTTCATCTGCCATATCAAACACATTTTCTTCATATTTATAAATAAGATCCATCGTATCTTTTTTATCTTTTTGAACTACTGTATAGGGAGCGATCAGACGATTCGCTTCTAATCGTACAGGTCCAACCTCAAGTCGGTCAATAACAATTAATTGTTTTAATGTTTTATCCATATCGATTTAATTTCTTTTTAAACTTGATTGTGCAAGTAGTTAATAATCTGATTTACTAAATCATCAGCTC
>JBATTD010000691.1:0-3228 GCA_049670345.1 Ignavibacteriaceae bacterium | reverse complement strand
ACGTATTTCGGTCAATTCAGGAACCGGCTTTTGAACTAATCGACCTTTCTCATCAATTGATAAATCACGTGGAAGGCTTATTGCTCCCTGCCAGCCCTGGTTTGGTTTGAATCCCGGGATCCACCCGAAGAGTATTCGTCTTCCATCATCTTTTTGAAGAGTGTTAGGAGCATAATAATTCCAGTCCGCACCATTATCAATTAAACCATGATACTCTGGTTTAAATTTAATATTCTGAACGTCCAGAGTTCCTGTATAATATTCGACTTGTCCGTGAGGAGAATATAACAACACAAATTTATCGCCTACTTTAAAAAAGTTGGGACATTCCCAGTTTCCCTCTTCCCCTTCGAAAGGCGAACCGAGATATTCCCAATCAGAAAGTTCAGGGTTTAGTCCTTTGTACATCATTATCGCTCCTTTTGCCCCTCGTGGGTGTCCGCCAATTACCATATAAGTGTTACCGGCTTCTCTAAATAAAAACGGATCACGCCAATCGTCAATCATTAATCCACCGTGATCTTCCATAACAATTATTGGATTAGAAGGATGTTTTTCCCAATCTAACAATTCGTCATCAACAGGTATTGCAGCCCAGTGTTCAGGAAGTTCATGCCCAATTGAAGTATAAAATAAAATAGGTGTTCCGTCATCTTTTATAAATCCACTGCCGGAAAAGCAATGATCCTCGCCTTTTTCTACGGACGGCCACAAAGCGATGGGAAGATGTTCCCAGTGAACTAAATCTTTACTACGCGCGTGCCCCCAATGCATCCAGTCCCAGCGGTCAGCGTATGGATTATGCTGGTAAAACATGTGGTAGTATCCTTTATAATACAGCATTCCGTTCGGATCATTATTCCAGTTTGCAGGTGGTTGAAAGTGAAAAGCCGGACGGTTGGGATCGTCTTTAATTTTATCCGCAATCAAGGCTAAACTTTTATGGGCACGGTCAAGCAAGAATTCTTTTGTGTAAAATTCTTCAACCGGTTTGAATTTCCCTTCACAGACCAGGTCGTATACTTTTATATTTCCACTAATTTCTCCGCCTATCGAGATGAGCCCTGCAGGTGGAATAAAAGTCTCGCCTGAATAAATCTCTCGCCCATCTATTGAGTAGATTATTTTACCAGTTTTATAAGCTATGGATAAATCAAAAGGGACATCCGGTTTAATAAAATCAGACATTTTTCCAAGGTCGATACCCTTACTAATTGACGGTCCTTGAAGGAAGATGACATTTTCATCAGGTTCATTTACTATGTACAAATTGTTATCCCCAAACGTAACAGGAATCCAGCCTTCAAATTCACTTACACTCATTCTTAATTTCAAAAACTTTTCATCACCATAAATCACCCTGTCAGTTTTCAGCAAAAATTCACCTTCCCCAAGCAGATATCCTTCGGGAATTGAATTAAATCCGTGAATCTCTAATTCCTGATGGATACCGTTCTTTACAAATTCAACTTTTTCAATTCTTTGCCTGGTACATCCGACAAAAATGAGAATAACAAGCAAAAAATTTAGGAACGTTATTTTTTTTATTGATTTCATATCTCAACCTAGTATTGTTTTAATTGTTTCTTCTTCACTTGTTATTACCAGAATTATATTTATCTTTTTGCATTTTTGGCCACAATGTATTCGCTAACGGGGCAGAACCCCTGATTGCATATAAATTACCAGCCTCACCTCCACATACATAGATTGTTCCATCATCCCCAATAGCAGGGTGCGTTCTTGCCTCGAAACCAAGAGATGGTGTCTGCCACTTATAACTCCCATCCTTTTCATCAATTGCATAGTAGACACCTCTTTCATTTCCCTCTATTACTTCCGAACCAAATATAATAGTTCCATCTGCAGCTACTGCTGCAGTACCCCACCAGGCGCCACTGCTGACTTCCGGATAATGCCATACTTCGACGGGGTGAATACCATTATCCCGGATTCCATATATATATCCATCCTCTGATCCAAAAACAATTAAACCGTTATTAGTAATCACTGGTGTAGTCCAGGTTTCATGGTCAGTGTCAAAGTACCATTTCACCGAACCATCAGGATTAAAAGCCCATAGTCTCCAATCGTTAGTAGATATATAAACTGTTCCATTAGATCCAATTGTTGGTGAACCCCAAACCTCTTGATAAAGTGTAACAGAAGTAGATAATGTTCTCTTAAATGCATGTTTCCATATTACTGCGCACTTGTTATCTTCATCTTTCAGTTTATAAAAGTATCCATTAAAACTTCCTATATAAATTGAACCGTCTTTGTCAACTGCCGGATTACCGAAGAATGAAAATCGAACCGCATCCGTTTCTTCTTCTGGTTTGAATATCCACTTTACTTTATATGTATCACCAAGGTCTTCGAGTGCAATAAATCTGTCATCAAGCCATGTTGTGGGTCCCGGTTCCAAATCCGAATCCCACGGACCAGTACCGAAATAAATTGTTTTTTCATCATGACCCAACGCGGGCGACGAAATTAATCCCCCACCATATAAAGTTTTGTTTGGCGTAATAGTATAAGTCCATTTAATTGAGCCGTCTTCAGTATTAATGCAAAACATCCTTGCAGGACGGGTATTACTTCCTATGTATAATATTTTACCATCTTCTGAAAGGGTGGGACAGCATTCACCAACATCATCGGCAAGCTTAATTGGCTCCCACTTAAATGACCAGGTTTCTCCTTCATCAACAACTGCATAAAGATATCCATCGTTATCGCCTATATAAACAGCACCATCAGGTCCAATCGCGGGTGAACTCCATCCAATAATATTTGTCGGAACTCTCCATTTGACTTCACCAACTTGTGGATGAATATTGTTTATAAAAAAGAGATTGATAATGAATAGAAAAAACAGGTTACATAATTTTTTATTTCTGATTTTAGTCATGGTGCGAAGCTATTTTATCTTTTAGGATTAATGAATTATGTAATTATCACCTGTGATTTTTGTAACACCAATAATTATATCGGGGCTATGACTTGATACATCTTCTTCCTTTACCGGTTGTCTTCCACCAATTGAGATAACAAATTCACCCGGTTCAACCATCCATTGCATATTCTCATTTACAAATGCCAGTTCTTTTGGTGTAAGAATAAATTCAACATTTTTTGTTTCACCCGGATTAAGCTGTATGCGTTTAAATCTTTGCAACTTCCGAATAGGAACTATAACAGAGGCCTCAACATCCGTTACATATA
>JBATTD010000690.1:0-2181 GCA_049670345.1 Ignavibacteriaceae bacterium | reverse complement strand
ATGATGAACAACTAACGGAGAATAATAATAGAACACCGAATATGAAAAATTTTAGAATCATAGTACGAGAATTATAATCAAAAATTATTAGATCAGCATTATCAACAGAATATGATAATTTTGTACTTTCTGTTGCAGATGAACAAGCACATATTATCAGTTATAATGCACAAGTTTACAATTAAAAAATAAAATATTCTTTGCCAATTCTAATTATGATTATGTTTTACTAAGAACAATAAAGAGGCTATTTCAAAATCTAAAAGATGTCATGCTGTCCGGCAGCTGTCGGATTATTTTAGCATCTATTTTTAAACTCTTATCAATGTTTTAGATTCCGGATCAAGTCCGGAATGACATTTATGAGACAGCCTCATTATCTATAATTACATGAATTACATATTATCTATTTGTAACAGGCCAATTACTATCACCTGTTATCATTCTTACCATACTATTGTAATAACCTGGAGGATATGTAGGAAAAGCACCAGCGGCAATTTTACCCAGTGGTATCCCGGGCAGACTATTTAAATCTACAAGTGGAACATTTGCTCCAAATTTTTGATTTATTACCTTGATCCATTCATTAGCTACAAGCCCATAACCTCTTGACATAGGATGAACTCCATCATAGCTGAAAGTTCCACCTGTAATAAAAGATGATGAAAATACACCTATACCAGGCACTGGGATTGGGGATGCAACTAGATTTCTTAGGAATGCATTGATATTTACAACAGCAATGTTTCTGCTGCCTGCTTCTGTGGAAATAATTCCGTTAAAAGCAACTACTGCATCTTTTGCAATAGTTATTTCAGCTGGATCCAGTACATATGCATCCGGGAAGGGATTTTGAGGATGAAAACCAAAAGCTTGTGTTGTATCAATACCGGAAGGTAATGCCGGGAATCCATTATCAGTATAAAATTTACCTGTCGGTGTTCCTAGTAAAGAGGCATACGTTTGTCCAGTTAAATTAAATAATACTGTTCCGTTTCTTACCGCTGAAGAATCTGCAAATCCTACTAAAAAAGGTAATCCCAGATTAATACCTGTACTACTTTCATAAATTATGCCTGTGGCTGGTAGTTGACCTTGAAGTAGTGCAACAGTTCCCCAGGGAACACTACCTGACAATATAGGACCGACAGTTGTAAAGAAAGGTATTGATGAAACGTCTGGAATATTTGCTACAACAATATCTGCACCTGTTGCTGCTAAGCTGTCGAGCATTGCCGGATATAAAGCTGCAAAAACCAAAGTTTCTGTTGGTAAAGTAAATGGATCTCCTATAATTGTATTTGTACCGGAAGTACCTCCACTTGTTGCATAACCCAGAACATCATTGTTTCCGATCCAGGCAGTAATAAACGTAGAGTGTAAGTTCTTGGTCTGATTTATTACACTATTACCTAAAGCTGCATCCCTTAAAATCAAAGCAAAGAAAGGATTTTCTCTCGCTTGGCTTTTTAACAAAAAATCGGTTTCATCTGCCATATCAAATAAAATGGAACCAGGAATACCAAGATTGTTGTATGGTCTTGGAAGTGCAATATTTAAATTTGATGATGGAACAGGATCAACAGAAGGTTCACTAACTATAGTCGGATCAAGATTTAATAATCTTAATCTACCGCCAATGCCGGGATTAAGTATGAGTGGCTGCTCAAATGAAGTTCTCTGAAATTGTTTTGAAAGCATACCTGGAAAGCTGTACTTCTGATCTCTTTCAGATAATGCATTAGATTGAGTGCCTGCTGTAAGGCTGTTGCCTATAGAAACATACATTGTAAAGTCTGCAGTACCCGGACTAAAAGGCGGCGGCGGAGTTACTACCACATCATCTTCATCACAGCCCGAAAAGAAAAATACAGAGACAACTAAAGCTATTATTAGATATTTAATGTTCTTAATATACTTTTTCATTTTAAATCCCTTTCATTTAATTGTTATAACGTTACCGTAATAGAAGCAATTAATTGTCTGCCTACAATTGAACCACCAAATATTTGATAGGATTGTCTGTCAAACAAGTTTGTTACTGTCAAACCTGCTCTATATCTATGCGTAATTTGATAACCAGCAGAAAGATTAAATAGGTGGTATTCAGGTATTCTACCAGCAAATACCCCTGCAGCCCAATCAAAAGCTTGTATTGAACGACCAGAAAATTCAGCG
>JBATTD010000689.1:0-1812 GCA_049670345.1 Ignavibacteriaceae bacterium | reverse complement strand
CCGATAAATATCCTCAGAACATTACTACAAAATTTCTTATTTTTCATCGCTCAATTATCAGTCATTTTAAATTTAATCAGCCTCGAACAATATGATGCTCAATTCAAGAGTATTAAAAGTAGTAATTTTACTCACGTTATTTAGTTCCTCATTGGGGGTTTCTCAACTATCCAAAGAAACTAAAAGCATTCTGATTCTATTATCTAATTCTTCGGACGTCCCTGCATATAAAAAAATACTAAATGGAATAGTGCAAGAATTGACAAATGAGTTTGGTCATTTATATACGCTCCATACAGAATACCTTCAATTAAGAGATTATCCTCAGGGCAAATACCCTAAAGAAAAATTTGATTTATATAACGAAAAATATCGGGATGTTAATATAGATTTATTAATCTGTATTGGGGTAAACGTTATTACCCCCGTTAAAAATTTTGCAGACAGCTATCTACTTAACCTGCCAACAGTATCGACAGATCTTGATTTTTCTAATTATGGTTATAATACAGATCTTCGCCTGAATGAGCAGACTGCTGTCCTCGGTTTAAATTTTAATATTGAAAAAACATTATCGACTGCTTTATCACTTTTTCCTGGTACATCCTCAATTTACTTTGTATCAGGTACATCGCCTCTTGATAAGTTTTTGCTGTTGGTTACAAAAGATGCTTCAAATAAAATCCTTAATAATATAGAAACTACATTTGATACCGATCTTTCTATGGATGAAACTTTAGAGCAAGTTCGTAACCTGCCAAAGAACAGTATAATATTCGTTCCTTATTATACTACTGATACTAAATTAGTACGTTACCACAATACCGAGGCTGTCAGGTTGATGAACAGAGAAGCAAATGCCCCGATATTTCATGTTTCCGATTTAGGGATTGGAGACGGATTGCTCGGAGGATACGTTATGAGTTTTGTTAAAGTAGGTAAGTTGACAGGAGAAGTTGCTGTGAAAATCTTAAACGGGGCAGATCCAAATTCGATAGCGATAAACGAAAGTGATTATTCTGAATATATTTTTGACTGGCGAGAACTTAAAAAATGGAATCTCGAAAATTCAGATTTGATACCAGAAGGCAGCACCATTTTATTTAAGGAAATTACTTTGTGGGGTGAGTATAAATGGATAATTATTACCGGTCTGTTCTTTTTGTTTTTACAGAGTCTTTTGATCATTAACCTGATACGGCTGAATAGAAATCAAAAAATGATGACAAAGAAAATATTAGAAACTGAGAACAGATACAGAGACTTCCTTCACGAAGACAGAAGCCTGAGACTTGGTCAATTAACTGCGTCACTTTCACACGAGATAAATCAACCCTTGACAGCTATCCTCAGTAATGCACAGGCTGGAATTAATTTTATTAATTCTAATGAAGCAAAGCCTGAACTGTTAAAACAAATACTTCAAAAAATTGTAGACAATGATAAAAGAGGGGCATCAATACTTAAAAGTATTCGTGGGATGATGAAACTCGAAAGCAGAGAAAAAGAAAAAGTAAATATTAATTCTTTAATAGATGATGTTGTTGCTGTTTACCAGGGTGAAGCAACCAAACAAGATATTAAATTGAATATTAGTTTATCGGATGAACCGATTTTTATTTTCGCCGACCGGATTCAGATTCAGCAGGTTTTACTTAATTTAATTTCCAATGCTTCACATTCCATGGGAAAAACTAAAGTTTCGAAAAAGGAAATAACCGTTTCTGATACTGTCGAGAATGATGATGTGATTGTTTCTGTTCGTGATCGTGGTAAAGGAATTGACGAATCTATAAAAGAAAAACTCTTTAA